>JBFZCN010000230.1:0-6527 GCA_041307985.1 Burkholderiales bacterium | reverse complement strand
GTAGTGGTTGTATACCGCTACTGCCAATTGTTTTTTGGCATGATCTTGACCGATCACATATTGATCAAGACTGGCACGGATTTCATGAGGGGTTGGCAGACCTTCACGAAGATCTACTTCTGGTAATTTGCTGATTTCTTCGGTGATGATGTCAGTGCATAAATCAATGCATTCATCGCAAATGAAAACATTCGGGCCCGCAATCAGTTTCTTAACTTCGTGCTGGCTCTTGCCACAGAATGAGCAATATAGAGGCTTCTCGCTTGAAGTTGTTGTATCGCTCATCAGTGAACCTCCTGACTATCTTTTGGATTAGCGTTTTTCGATCACTTGATCGATGATGCCATACTCTTTAGCCTGCTCTCCTGACATGAAGTTATCACGATCAGTGTCTTTAGCAATCGTTTCAATGGTTTGACCCGTGCGATCAGACAATATCTTATTCAAACGTTCGCGCAAATAAAGAATCTCGCGTGCTTGAATTTCAATGTCAGACGCTTGACCACGCGCACCACCCAATGGCTGATGAATCATCACACGTGAATTAGGCAATGAGAAACGCTTACCTTTGGTACCAGCTGCCAACAAGAATGCGCCCATACTGGCCGCCATGCCCATGCACAAAGTACTGACATCAGGCTTGATGAACTGCATCGTGTCGTAAATGGCCAAACCAGCCGAGACAGATCCACCTGGAGAATTGATATACAAAGAAATGTCTTTCTCTGGGTTTTCGCTTTCCAAGAAAAGCAATTGAGCAATCACTAAATTGGCTGTTTGATCATTGACCTCACCCACCAAGAACACCACCCGCTCTTTGAGTAAGCGTGAATAAATGTCATAAGCACGCTCACCACGACCAGATGTTTCTATGACCATTGGAACCATGCCCAAGGCTTGTGTATCTAGTGCGCTATTTTGTGTGTGGTTCATATTCTTTTTGTCTCCAGGGTATCCATCAACAGCCATTCAAACCATTACATCTTGCTGAGTTCTTCAAAGCTTACTGCTTTTTCTGATACTTTGGCTAGACCTGTTACATAAGCCACCACATTGTTCTCTAAAACAAGGGCTTCAACATCGGCTAAACGCTTTGGATCGCTGTAATACCAACGCATCACTTCTTTTGGATCTTCGTAGCTGGCTGATTGCTCTTCGATTTCAGCTTTGATCTGTTCTGGCTTAGCTTCTAATGTTTGCTGCTTGACTAATTCATTCAAAATCAAGCCAAGCTTTACGCGCTGCTCAGCTTGTGAAGTGAATAGTTCGGCAGGAATCGGAGCATCTTTGGCATTAGGTACGCCACGGGCCGCCAAGTCTTGACGCGCATTGGCAATCAAACGCTCTTGCTCTTGTGCAACCAAACCTTTAGGCACTTCCATCTCGCAGGCTTTTGTCAAAGACTCCATCACTTGGCCTTTTAACAAAGTCTGTGTGCGACGCGTGATTTCACGTGTCAGGTTCTTGCGAATTTCTTCGCGCATTTTGGCAACGCCTTCAGCAACACCCAAGGCAGTTGCTAGCTCATCATTCACTTCTGGCAAATGTGGCCATTCCACTTTTTTCATCGTGACCGTGAAGTCAGCTGTTTTACCAGCCACGTCTTTACCGTGATAGTCAGCTGGGAAAGCCAATGGGAAAACTTTTTCTTCGCCTGCCTTAAGACCCAAAGCCGCAGCTTCGAATTCAGGCAACATGCGGCCTTCGCCTATTACAAATGAGAAGTTCTCGGCTTTACCGCCTGAAAACTCAACACCCTCAATCTTGCCCACAAAATCAACTGTGACTTGGTCACCAGTTTGAGCTGCTGTGTTTGCACCGCCATTGCCGTGCTCACCTGCTTCACCACGCACATGGTAGTGCACGCGCTGCTTGCGCAAGATGTCTAAAGTCTTGTCGATTTCGCCATCGTTGACTTCGGTTGTGTGACGTGTGATTTCTACTTTAGTTAAATCACCTATTTTCACTTCTGGGAATACTTCAAATTTGGCGTCATAAACGATTGGATCAGCTGTCATGTCGCTCTTTGGCTCAAGACTTGGCTGACCAGCAATTTTCAAACCTTCTTTTTTGCTGATATCAAAGAATAATTTAGAAGCATGGTCAAACTGAACCTCAAAGTCCACCTGCATACCGTATTGGGCTTCAACCATTTTCATGGGAACCTTGCCAGGACGGAAGCCTGCCATCTTCACTGTTTTTGACAGTTTTTGTAAGCGCGCAGCGCGTGCTTTTTCAGTATCAGCTTTTGGAAAGCTTAAAGTAATTTTACGGTCTAAATTGCCGAGGTTTTCAATCGTTACAGACATGCTGGTATCCCGTTTAAGCTAATAAAATTAGGGGCTTAGGAATCAACCTCTCAAGGGTTTTTCCGCCACCACTGGTGAAACACTACAAAAGCTCACTATTCTACATGATGGGCGGGCCAATATGACGTCTTATGATTCAGTGGTTTATAGGGCTTTTAGCGTTTATCTCCATGAAACGGATTGGCTTTCATGGTCAATCTAGCTAAACTAATAAGTTGATTGATTGAGCAGACAGAAAGAGCAGTCATATGAAGATGATTCAAGAATTCCGCGCCTTTGCGGTTCGAGGCAATGTGATTGATTTGGCCGTTGGTGTGATCATTGGTGGCGCCTTTGGCAAAATCGTTGATTCCGTGGTGGGCGACGTGATCATGCCGATCATTGCCTGGATGATCGGTGGCAAATTAGATTTTTCTAATTTATTCATAGTCTTAGGAAATGTTCCTGAGAATGTTCCCATGACTTTGGATGCCCTCAAGAAGGCTGGCGTGCCATTATTTGCCTACGGTAATTTTTTGACGATCACCCTCAATTTCGTGATTTTGGCCTTCATCATTTTCCAAATGGTCAAAATCATTAATCGCATTAAACTTCAGGACGAAGCATCAGCACCTCCGGTACCTGAAGATATTCAGTTACTCAGAGAAATCAGAGATAGTTTGAAAAAATAAGGATAGAAGATGATCACCACTCCATCAGGTTTGCAGTATGAAGACACAGTTGTAGGATCTGGCGCAGAAGCCACAAAAGGTCAGTACGTGTCAGTTCATTACACAGGTTGGTTATATGAAAACGGCCAAGCAGGTTCAAAGTTTGATTCAAGCAAAGATCGCAACGATCCTTTTGAGTTCCCTTTGGGTGGCGGGATGGTCATCCGCGGTTGGGATGAAGGCGTGCAAGGCATGAAAGTCGGCGGTACGCGTCGCTTGGTGATTCCATCTGACTTGGGCTATGGCGCATCAGGTGCTGGTGGCGTGATTCCACCAAACGCAACTTTGCTATTTGAAGTGGAGTTATTGGCTGTTTGATCAACCCCCTTCATCAGTTACTGCATCAAGAAAAAGCCTCAATTTGAGGCTTTTTTATTTGAATGACTATTTGGAATTGAAATAAAAAAGGTTCCACTAAAATCATGCCATCATGCTATAATGCAATCATGCTGCATGAATTGGAGAGAACCATGGGCGTAGTCATCGATCATCAAGTTATTAAATCTATAGGCTCAAGTGGACAAATTTCACTTGGGAAGGAGCATGCTGGTCGTCAAGTTCTAATTGAAAATCCTGAACCTGGTGTTTGGGTCATTAGAACCGCCACAGTAATTCCTGATAATGAGAGATGGATTCATACACCAACTGTTAAAAAGAATCTAACTGCAGCCTTGGCATGGGCAGAAAAAACTCCAGCAAAAGCCAGCGATTTATCAAAGTTAAAGATATCAAAAACTCATGGCGCGAAACGTAAAGCCTGAGTTATTAGTAGAAATTGATCTTAATAGCCCCTCATTTCAATCAACCTGGATCGATCTAGAACAAATTGAACAGGAGAAGGCAATTGCTACCTTCGAAAAACTCACTCAACTCACTTGGAATCAAGTCTATAAAGATAAAGGTTTGAGGTGGGAAAAGATTCACAGCATTCAAGCGCCACAGGGTATTGATGCACTCTATTCATTCCGGGTTAGTAAATCAATACGCGGAATTGGGTTCAGACAAGATCATTTTTTAAGGGTTTTATTAATTGAACCTGATCATGACGCAGCCTATGGGAAAAAATAAAGGAAACCTTAGGATTTCCGAATCAAAGCAATCGCTTGCACAGCAATGCCCTCGCCCCTTCCTAGGTGACCGAGCTTCTCATTGGTCTTGGCTTTAACATTGATGTGATCTGGAGTAACACCTAAATCGCTGGAAATGTTTTTAACCATTTCAGGTATGTGTGGCGCCATTTTTGGTGACTGGCAAATGATGGTGGCATCCACATTGCCCACTGAATATCCTGCTGCTTGAAGCAGTGACATGGTGGCACGAAGTAAGACGCGACTGTCTGCGCCTTTGTACCGATCATCTGTATCAGGAAAGTGTCTACCAATATCACCCAAGGCTGCTGCTCCTAAGAGTGCATCGGTGATGGCGTGCAGCAAAGCATCCGCGTCTGAGTGGCCCATGAGACCTTTGTCATGAGGAATCTTGACGCCGCCTAAGATCAAATCACGTCCAGCCATCAATGCGTGAACGTCGTAACCTTGACCGATTCGAAATGCGCTGCTTGTCATTGCTTTTCTTTCTTTTGAGAGTGATGAGTCAAAATTTGATCCATCAATGCCCAGTCTTGTGGGTATGTGACTTTGATATTACGCCATTCACCTGGCACCAAGAGGGGTTCACAACCAACACGCTCCATGGCGCTCGCCTCATCGGTGACTTCAAATTTGTTTTTGATTGCAGCATCCAATGCTTCGGTCAAAGCCATCAAGCGGAACATTTGAGGTGTTTGAGCTAACCACAAACCATCTCTTGGTAATGTTTTACCAATGCATTGCGGGTTTTGTGGAGAAATGAGTTTTAAGGTGTCAGCCATCGGCATGGCCAAAATGCCACCACTGACATACACATGTTCAGTGACCGCTTCAATCAAACGTCGGGCGGCTTCAACTGTTAAGCCTGGTCTGGCTGCGTCGTGCACCAAGACCCAGGCATCTTGATCGATACCAGACTTGGCCATGGCTTTCAGGGTATTAAGCACCGTATCAGCTCTAGTTGCTCCGCCTGTTGTGCTCAGGTGAAAGCGCGGGTCCTTTGGCCAAGATGCATTGGGCAACTCTTGGGGTAACTCTTGAGTTTCTTCTGAAACACCCACCCAAACAGACGCAATCTCAGACATGGATAAGAAGGTATTGATGGCATGAAGCGCCATTGGCTGACCTGCCAGCAACTCGAATTGCTTGGCTTGTTTCAAACCCATGCGACTGCCAGTGCCAGCACAAGGAATCAAAACATGCAGCATGGGCATCGATTTTGGAGTGGTTTGAGCTAAGTTCATCCCTCAATTCTATAATGGCTAGCTTATGCAGAAGTTATCGGCTGAAATATTGGCCAAATCTAGTTTGGTGACATGGTCACCCCCCCTACCCGGACCAAGGGATGGGCAGCGCTTTACCTTAAGCGGTCTCCATGGTTCTTCAGATGCTGCAGTGATCGCCCAACAGGCCTTGAATCATCGCTCAGCCTTTTCTGTGATGGTGATCATTTGTGCCAGCGCTTTGGATGCTGCGCGCTTGCATGAGGAAATCCCCGTCTTTGCTCCAGAACTCACGGTTAGATTGTTACCAGATTGGGAAATTCTTCCATACGATGCTTTTTCACCGCATCAAGATTTGGTGTCTGAGCGCTTAGCAACGCTTCATGAATTATTGATTGGGCATTGCGATATTGTTTTAATGCCCGTGACCACGGCTTTACAAAAATTAGGTCCCCCAAGCTTTTTGGCTGCTCACACTTTCTTTTTTAAAAAGGGTGATAAGTTAGACGAGATGGCCTTGCGCTTGCAGCTTCAGCAAGCTGGCTATGATCCAGTGAGCGCGGTGGTTCGACCCGGTGAATACAGTTTGCGCGGTGGCTTGATTGATTTATTCCCAATGGGTTCTGCCCTACCTTATCGCTTGGATTTATTCGGTGATGAGATTGATCAAATCAGATCATTTGATCCAGATACTCAACGAAGTTTATTTCCAGTGCAGGAAGTACGACTACTCCCCGGCCATGAGTTTCCCATGGACGAGGAATCACGCACAGCGTTTCGTGGACGTTGGCGCGAAGTATTTGATGGTGATCCAAGCCGCTGCAGTATTTATAAAGACATGGGCTTGGGTATACCTAGTGCGGGCATTGAATCTTATTTACCGCTGTTCTTTGAAAGCACTGCCACGGTCTTTGATTACCTACCACTGGCCAAAGGTCCTGTTTGGTTAGGGATTCATGGTGAACTAGAAAGTCAAATCAAAGGTTTTTGGCAAGACACTCAGCAGCGCTATAACTTTTTGAGCCATGATTCCTCTCGACCAGTTTTAGATCCTAAGCATCTGTATCTGCAAAACGATGAGTTGTTTGCTTTGTTAAAACCTCACGCACGTTTGGCTCTACAAAAAGAAGGTGCTGCAGAAAGAGCCTTAGAAAGCTCTGAAGAAAATATTGAGGTGAGCGAGCGAAGCTTCTGGAC
>JBFZCN010000229.1:0-2826 GCA_041307985.1 Burkholderiales bacterium | reverse complement strand
CGAATATGATCTGCAATCACTTTGAGCGATGGACTATTGGCATCGCAGTTGCCAGCACCAGCACCATCAACGGCTGCTTTTGCAGCGTTGAGTAAGTTAACAAACAAATCAATCTCGTAATTTGAGTGAACGTGTTGCAAAACTGCAGCAATGCGCTCAAGACCCATACCAGTATCAACACTTGGCTTAGGCAGCGGATGCATCACACCGTCTTCATCGCGATTGAATTGCATGAAGACGTTATTCCAGATTTCGATGTAGCGATCACCATCTTCATCAGGACTGCCAGGAGGCCCGCCAGCGATGTGATCAC
Source organism: Burkholderiales bacterium (assembly GCA_041307985.1). Lineage (GTDB taxonomy): Bacteria > Pseudomonadota > Gammaproteobacteria > Burkholderiales > Burkholderiaceae > Polynucleobacter. Next base: position 2,513 of record JBFZCN010000229.1, on the reverse strand, counting down.
CGTGGTCATAAAAAATTTCTGTACAAGGACCACAGGGGCCTGTGTCACCCATCATCCAAAAGTTATCCGAGGCATAACGGCCGCCTTTGTTGTCGCCAATGCGAATGATTCTTTCAGCTGGCACACCAATTTCTTTTTGCCAAATATCGTATGCCTCGTCGTCTTCAGCATAAACAGTCACCCACAACTTTTCTGCTGGTAACTTGTAAACAGTGGTCAATAGCTCCCAGGCGTAACGGATAGCATCTTTTTTGAAATAATCGCCAAAAGAAAAGTTACCCAACATCTCAAAGAAGGTGTGGTGACGGGCGGTGTAACCCACATTGTCCAAGTCATTGTGCTTGCCACCCGCACGAATACATTTTTGCGCAGTGGTGGCTCTGTTATAGGGGCGCTTATCAAAGCCCAAGAAAACATCTTTGAATTGATTCATGCCCGCGTTGGTGAACAACAAGGTTGGATCATCGCCAGGAACGACCGGGCTAGAGGAGACCACTTGGTGGCCCTTGGATTCAAAGAACTTTAAGAAATTTTGGCGTATTTGAGTAACTTTCATGTGCGTAATTATGACTCAGACAGGGCCCATTGGTACAAACCCCAAGCCAAAAAGTGGGAATCCAAGCTTTAAGAAAGCTTACAATTACTTCTTTAACACTCACTAACAAAACAAAGAGGGCCTAACGATGCTTATTCGCAGTCAAAAAGACTTCGCCTCAGGAATCATGTTTGTACTATTTGGACTTGGTTTTGCCTATGTTGCAACCACTTATCCAATGGGGACTCCCGCCAAGATGGGTCCTGGTTACTTTCCATTTTGGTTAGGCATTGTTTTAGCAATGATTGGCGCCATTGTGGTCATGACTTCTATGTCCAAAAAAGGGCAATCTGACAAACTCGCTAAATGGGACTGGGTCTCTGTCCTGTGGGTCACCGGCTCAGTTGTTTTGTTTGGTCTTATCCTAAAACCAATGGGCTTGATAGTTTCTCTTGCCATGCTTATTTTTATTTCAGCCATGGCCAGTCATGAATTCCACTGGAAGGGCACTCTAGTAAATATAGTACTTCTTAATGTGATTGCCTACGTTGCCTTTATTTGGGGACTGAAACTTCAGTTCCAAGTTTGGCCAAGCTTTTTAACTCCTTAAATCTCAGAAAAGAAACATCATGGAATTATTGGACAACCTTGCGCTGGGTTTTAGCACTGCTTTAACGCTACAAAATTTACTTTACTGTTTCATTGGCGTTTTATTAGGCACCATGATTGGTGTGTTGCCTGGCTTAGGCCCCATCGCAACAATTGCTATGTTGTTGCCGGCAACGTATGCATTACCTCCAATTGCTGCACTGATCATGTTGGCGGGTATTTACTACGGCGCCCAGTATGGCGGCTCAACCACTGCGATTTTGGTCAACATCCCAGGGGAATCTTCCTCGGTGGTGACGGCCATTGACGGCTACCAAATGGCCCGCCGTGGTCGAGCTGGCGTGGCTTTGTTCACGGCTGGCTTTGGCTCTTTTTTCGCAGGTTGCGTTGCTACTTTAGTGCTTGCTGCATTTGCCGCACCATTGGCCCAAGTCGCTTTTAAATTTGGTCCCGCGGAATACTTCTCACTGATGGTGCTTGGTTTGATTGGTGCAGTGGTTTTGGCATCCGGCTCATTGATCAAAGCGATTGGCATGATTGTTTTAGGTCTTCTATTGGGTTTAGTTGGCACAGACGTTAACTCTGGCGCAGCTCGTTATTCATTTGAAATTCCTGAGTTAACAGACGGCATCGGATTTGTGGCGATTGCCATGGGCGTGTTTGGTTTCGCTGAAATCATGAACAACCTTGAGCAAAAAGAGAAGCGTGAAACTTTCTTGGACAAGGTCACATCTCTTTGGCCAAGCAAGCAAGATTTTAAGCGCATGATGCCATCCATACTCAGGGGCACCGGTATTGGTTCTTTATTGGGTGTTCTGCCTGGTGGTGGCGCTCCTCTGGCTGCTTTCGCTGCTTACTCTCTTGAGAAGAAAACATCTAAGTACAGTGAAGAGTTTGGTAAGGGTGCGATTGAAGGTGTGGCTGGTCCTGAAAGTGCCAACAACGCCGCATCACAAACATCATTCATTCCTTTGTTAACGCTGGGTATTCCACCAAATGCTGTGATGGCTTTGATGGTGGGCGCCATGACAATCCATAACATTCAACCAGGTCCACAGGTAATGACTTCAAACCCAGCCTTGTTCTGGGGCTTGATTGCATCGATGTGGATTGGTAACTTGATGTTGATCATTTTGAATCTTCCGTTGATTGGCGTTTGGGTCAAAATGTTGACGATTCCTTATCGCCATCTCTATCCAGCGATTTTGGTTTTCTGCTGTATTGGCGTGTTCACCGTCAATAACAACAATTTCGACATTTTCATGACAGCGATCTTCGGCATTGCTGGCTACCTATTCTTCAAATTAGGTTGTGAAGCTCCGCCATTACTACTTGGTTTTGTTCTAGGACCGATGATGGAGGAAAACTT
>JBFZCN010000228.1:0-6190 GCA_041307985.1 Burkholderiales bacterium | reverse complement strand
GATTTGATTGAGCTTGCTTGCTCTTTGGACAAGCGATCAAATTTCTGTGTGTATTCCAAAACAGCTTGGTCGCCGCGTGCTTTAACGTCCGCCAAGATTTTTGCTGCGGTCAGATCAATCGCTTCGTCATCTGCTGCATCAAAAGCCAATAGCTTTTTAAGAGCAGATGAAAAATCAGCGTCTTGACTATTGAGTTGGCGCACAAGCTTGGTCATGGTCAGAGCATCACACTTTTGAAAAAGCATCTAAAAGAGCTTGCAAATCAGCACGACGTCTTTTGTACGCGGCTTGATTCACAACCAAGCGAGAGCTGATCTGACTGATCACTTCAACTTCTTTCAGTTGATTTGCTTTTAAAGTGTTCCCAGTAGATACCAAATCGACAATGGCGTCCGCTAAGCCCACCAATGGGCCTAATTCCATCGAGCCATACAACTTGATCAAATCAACGTGAACACCCTTATTAGCAAAATGTTCACGTGCCTGTTCGACATACTTGGTTACCACGCGCAAACGAGCGCCTTGGCGAACCGCGTTCGCATAATCAAATCCTTCACGAACAGCGACCGACATGCGGCACTTGGCAATCCCCAAATCGATGGGCGCATACAAACCGTCCATGCCATGCTCTGCCAATACGTCATAACCAGCCACGCCTAAATCAGCCGCGCCGTACTGCACATACGTTGGCACATCTGAAGCTCTGACAATGATCACCCTTAGATTGGGGCTGGAAGTTGGTAAGATTAATTTGCGTGAAGACTCGGGATCTTCAGACACAGTGATACCGGCCTTTGCCAGCATCGGCAAAGTTTCATCAAAGATACGGCCCTTGGATAGGGCCAAAGTAATCATTTTGGACATGGCTCTATTATTTCATGCGAACGATGTTAGCGCCTACTGCGGCTAATTTTTTCTCCATCCGGTCATATCCGCGGTCCAAATGGTAAATCCGATCCACGATCGTTTCACCTTGAGCGGCCAAGCCAGCGATCACCAAACTGGCGGACGCCCGCAAATCTGTGGCCATCACAATGGCCCCCGACAAGGCGTTGACGCCCTCGGTCGTGGCAGTATTGCCCTCAATCACAATATTGGCGCCCAAGCGATTTAACTCTTGAACGTGCATGAAACGATTTTCAAAGATGGTTTCCGTGACCCTAGATGTGCCAGTCGCAATGGCATTCATGGCCATGAACTGGGCTTGCATATCGGTTGGGAACGCTGGGTATTCAGATGTCTTAAAACTAACGGCTTTGGGGCGTTGGTTCATGGTCACATGGATCCAATCGGCCCCTAATTCAATCTTTAAACCCGCTTCGCGCAATTTATCAATCACCACATCCAAAGTATCAGGACGGGCATTTTTAATCATCAAATCAGCGCCTAACTCACCCATGGCACCCGCCACACACATGAATGTTCCGGTTTCAATTCGATCAGGAATGATGCTGTGCTCAGCGCCATGCAAAGCTTTAACCCCCCTGATGATCAAACGATCGGTGCCAAGACCCTGGATATTTGCGCCCATCTTGATCAGCAATTCTGCTAAATCAGTGACCTCTGGTTCACGAGCGGCATTCTCTAAAACAGTTTCACCTTCGGCCAACACTGCAGCCATCATCAAATTTTCTGTACCAGTGACCGTGATCATGTCAGTCAAAATTTTTGCGCCCACCAAAGCATTTGGATTTTTACCAAACTTTGCTTCGATATAACCACGCTCAATATGAATATCCGCGCCCATGGCTTTCAAGCCCTTGATGTGCTGATCCACTGGACGCGCACCAATCGCACACCCACCCGGCAAAGATACTTTGGCACGACCAAAACGCGCCAACAATGGGCCCAATACCAAAATAGACGCACGCATGGTTTTCACCAAGTCATACGATGCTTCGGGTGTATGAATATCAGAACCATCTAAAACAATTATTGAACGATCTTCTGGGTTAGGGAATGTTACCTTCAAGCCCATCTGCGCCAAAATTTTTAGGATCGTGCGCACATCCTGAAGATCAGGAAGATTTCTTAAAGTGATCGGCTCGGCACTTAAAAGACCCGCACACAAAATCGGCAAGGCGGCGTTTTTCGCACCAGTGATGGTGATCTCACCTTTTAAAGGAATGCCACCTTGTACTGATAACTTATCCACGTCTTTATAACCTTTTAATTATTTTCCAGCCGCATGCTCTTCTGGCGTCAATGCCTTGAATGATAGGGCATGAATCTCAGATTTCATTCGATCGCCCAAGGCAGCATAGACTTTTTGATGACGCTGAACCAAACGCAAGCCCTCAAAGTCAGCACTCACAATCGTAGCAAAAAAATGTTGCCCATCCCCCTCAACGTCGAGATGAAGGCAATTAATTCCATTTGCAATATAACTTTTAACTTGTTCAGGTGTTGGCAACATATGAATATCTCTTTTAAATAACGACCATCAATGAAATAAGATCAATCAATGTCTTAATTTATAACCAGATGATAAAAGCTTCAGGGTTAAAGCAGCTACCCCAATAAAGAAAACAACGATGATCACCAAACTGAACCAGGGTGACACATCAGAAATACCAAAAAATCCATACCTAAAACCATCGATCATGTAGAAGAATGGATTGAAATGAGAGATGGTTTGCCAAATCGGCGGCAAACTGTGAATCGAATAAAAAACCCCAGACAGCATTGTCGCAGGCATGATGAAGAAATTCTGAAATGCTGCCAACTGATCAAACTTCTCAGCCCAAATGCCCGCGATCAAACCCAGCGCGGCTAATAAGGCGGCGCTCAACAGACCAAAGACGATGATCCACAAAGGATAAACAAAACCAATATCCGTGAACCAGCAGGTTGCCACAAACACCCCCGCTCCAACTGCAATGCCTCTGACCATGGCGGCCAAAACATAAGCAGACAAGAACTCAAAATGTGACAAAGGCGCCAGTAATACAAAAATCAAATTACCTGTGATTTTTGACTGAATCAAAGATGAGGATGTATTCGCAAAAGAATTTTGCAACAGGCTCATCATCACCAAACCCGGAATTAAAAATGCGGTATAGCTAATGGCGTCATAAACTTTGACATGGTCCTCTAAGACATGGCCAAAAATCATCAAATACAAGATAGCCGTTAAAACTGGTGCAGCCACCGTCTGAAAACTCACCCGCCAAAATCTTTTGACTTCTTTATAGAAAAGCGCATAAAAACCGCTGCCCGACACAAAAGTATCCAAATTCGACTGATTCAAGAGGAGCTCTCCTCTTGCATGATTTGCATGAAGACATCTTCTAAATCACCATCTTTGGTATTTGGATTTTTAACCCTTGCCAGTAAATTGGCGGTGGTATCCAAGGCCACGATTTGGCCTTTCTTCAGCATCGCGATGCGATTGCACAATTGCTCTGCCTCTTCAAGGTAATGAGTGGTCAACACAATCGTGTGACCTTCTTGATTCAAGCGACTGATGAACCTCCATAGAGATTGGCGCAACTCAACATCAACGCCTGCGGTCGGCTCATCCAAGACAATCACAGGCGGTCGATGAACCAAGGCTTGAGCCACCAAAACACGTCGCTTCATACCGCCAGAAAGAGCGCGCATATTTTTATTGGCCTTATCTGTGAGGCCCAAGTGGTGCATGATTTCATCGATCCATGCACTGTTATTGTTAATGCCGAAATAACCTGACTGAAATTCCAATGTTTCGCGAACATTAAAAAAGGGATCAAATACCAATTCTTGAGGAACGATGCCCAATAAACGTCTGGCTGCACGAAAATCTGATTGAACATCGTGGCCCATGACCTTTACTTGACCATGAGTGGGCTTGCATAAGCCAGCTAAGATTGAAATGAGTGTGGTCTTACCAGCCCCATTGGGACCTAACAACCCGAAGAACTCGCCCTCTTCAATACTTAAATTAATGTCATCAAGTGCTAGTAAAGGGCCGTAGTTTTTACTGAGGTTTTTAAATTCAATTGCACTCATGCCAGCACAACATCTGATAAACCATAAACAGTTGCTAGGCTCGCTAGTTTTTCAGGTATGGCATTCAATTGAATATTGACTGACTGCACTTGAGCCTGACGTTTCATCGATAGAATCATGCTCAGGGCACTAGAGTCAAAAGACTGCAAATCCTCACAGTCAATCACCATCAAACTTCCTGGCGCCAGGGTTCTCATCAAGCCAAGACCATTGGCTAAAACAATCTCAACATTAGCGTGATCAATCTTTGCAGGAAATTTGAAGCTAGCAGTTGTCATTATTTAGCGTTGGCCAAAGAGTTATTTCTTTGTTGTAAAAACTGAATCAAGCCATCAATGCCACCCTTGCTGACTTGATCATTGAATTGATTGCGGTAGGATTCAACCAACCAAGCGCCCAAGATATTGATGTCATACACACGCCAAACATTGCCCGTTTTTTCAAGACGATAATCAATTTGAATTGGCTCACCCTTGCCAACCACCGCCGTCCGAACAATCACATCGGTGTCATCTGCGGATGCTCTGAATGGTTTGAACTGAATCTTTTGATCTTTGACTTGTGCCAGAGCGCCGCCATAGATACGTATCAACAGTGTTTTAAATTCTTGCGTGATCAAAGCTTGCTGTGCGGGCGTTGCTTTTGGCCAATTTCGACCCATCGCCAGACGGGTGGTTTTTTGAAAGTCACTATAAGGCAAAATCTTTTGATCGACCAAAGCATTGATTTTTCGATAATCACCACTTTGAATGGCTTTATCAGTTTTGATGATATTCATCACATCTTCAACCACGAACTTAACCAAGCCATCCGGGGTACTCATATTGGCATTGGTTGGGGTTGCGGTTTGCTGCGCTTGAGCAAAAGAAGAGGTTGCAGCGATGAAGATCAATGCGATCACTGCAAATGTTTTATTCAGAATAGAGTGCGTCATTAGTCGAAGTGCCTTAATTAACAGGATGAGTCAGATACCTGAATTGTATAGATAATGCGGAGCAATTTCAGAGGCTCAATCTTCCTCTTTCATAGGAGGGGGATTGCCGTCATAAATTTGATTACGGCGACGCTGCAAATAGCCATCTCGAACAAAACTGTACTTATCAAACGCAGCATCATCTAACAGCTGGCCAGCATCAAGCAAATTAGCACGAAGATTCACAATCCTTAAGACTGTAGAGCTGATTTTTTGATCTTTATTTAGTTTGTCTGAATTTAGAATAAAGTCGGTTTCTATATCGACCACGAAGCCAACCGTATCTCTCACATTACTTGCGCCAAAGAGTGGCAACACAACATAAGGGCCATCCGGCACACCCCAAACACCCAGGGTTTGACCAAAATCTTCTTTGTTCTTATCTAAACCCATGTCCGTAGCCACATCAAACAAACCCAAAATACCGATCGTCGAGTTAATGAAAAATCGACCAATATCATTGGCAGCTTCCGCAGGCTTACCCTGTAATAAATTATTTGCGCCTATCAATACATCATTGATGTTGCCGAAAAAATTCGTCACGCCTGTGCGAACAAATTCAGGCAATACAAATCTGTAGGCCTCAGCAATGGGCTTGATCAAATAATCATCAGTCACTTCATTGAATGAAAAAACAGCCCGATTCATGGGCTCAAACGGATCAATCTTGGCAACCCGCTCATTTTGTTGAGTGGTCGCACAACCCGTCATCACGATCACGCTGAACATCAAGATTTTTTTTATGATTATTTTATTGATTAAGCTCAACATATTAAATCGTCAATTTTCTTTCTTTTTCTAGAGTACGAACTATTTCTTATCCGATGACGCGCCATCAGAAGCTTTGTTATATAAAAACTGACCGATCAGATTTTCTAAAACAATCGCTGATTGCGTTTGGGTCAACTTACTTCCACCCGCGATCATCGCTTCATCACCACCAGCTTCTAAACCAATGTACTGCTCACCCAATAAACCAGAAGTCAAAATCTTAGCAGAACTGTCTTTAGGGAATTTGTAGCGCTCTTCTAAATTCAGGATGACCGTGGCTTGATAACTTTTATCATCAAAACGTATTTCTGCAACACGACCTACCACCACGCCTGCGCTCTTCACCGGGGCGCGCGGCTTTAATCCGCCAATGTTGTCAAACTTGGCGCTCACTTGATAGGTTGGCTCAAAGGTAAAAGCGCTCATATTTCCTGCCTTCAGTGCTAAAAATAGCAA
>JBFZCN010000227.1:0-2547 GCA_041307985.1 Burkholderiales bacterium | reverse complement strand
CTTAAATGTTTGTTATTTTTTTGATTTCTATCCCAAGCGTCTTTCATCGCCTGGGGTTCAAAACCAGGATGCCGATAGAAGTCACTGTCCTCACTGATGGTGATTGCACGTTTTAAATGCTTGGGTATTTTTTTAAACTCAATCCACTCTCGTTTAATTTCACAAGGATGAATATAAGGAATGCTCCAACCACACAAGCGATGACGTTCGGCCAATTGAAATGCAGTGACACTGGGATTGAACCATTGCCAAGCAAGAATCTGTAAAAAGAAAAAGGCTTGTAAGGCAATAACACTGGCAATAAAAACAATGACGAAATAACGCAAATATTTCATTGAATTAATAACTGGCTCTCACGGCGGCAATCGCGCCATTGATGTCCAAGGCAGTCTTCTCTAAATCCAATTGACGCCAAGTCTCAAAGGCAAGCGCGGCTTGCTCAACCAACATGCCCAAACCATCCTCTGCCTGAATACCCAGAGCTTTGGCATCTTGCATAAAAGATGTTTCTTTACCGTAGACCATGTCATAAGCCAAAGTAGCAGGATGAATGATCGCTCGCAAAACATCTTTGGCAATTGGCGACTCGTTACTTAAGCCAGTTGCAGTTGCATTGACGATCAAATCATATGAGCCATTTTTAAACTCAGTCAAAGGCACGGCCTTCAAATTAACCTTGGTAGCAGATGCCAAGCCTGTGAATTGTTTGATCAAGGCTTCAGCTTTTTCATGGGTGCGATTAAATACGGTGATGCTGGCAACACCAGTATTCATCAAAGGCTCAATCACTCCTTGAGCTGCACCACCAGCACCTAAAATTAAAACCTTAGCACCATTCAGAGCAGCATCTTGCTGCTTCAGCAAGCGTCGCAGATCGCGCGTCAAGCCCTCGCCATCAGAGTTATCACACCACAGTAGACCGTTTTTCACCCACAACATGTTCGCTGCTTGCGCAGATTGAGCGCGCGGCGTTTTATGCTGCGCCAACTCATAGGCTTGTAATTTGAATGGGATCGTGACATTCAAACCCTTGCCGCCGTGCTCAAAAAATTCTTGGCTCATTTTTTTGAATTCATCAAGCTCTGAAAAAATTCGGCCGTAATGAATGGCTTGCTGAGTTTGTTTTGCAAAAACCTCGTGGATCAATGGTGACTTGCTATGAGCAATAGGATTCCCAATCACCGCGTAGACATCTTTGCCCGGGTAATCCTTGGGGTTCACTTGATCAGTCATTGCTTGGCTCATGTGTTCATTCGTTTGAGTCAGTGTATCAATTTTTCAAATCGAGCTTTAGTTCACCGCCATCTCTGGTGAAGTCAAAGGTTGATACCCAATCCAAAACATCTATTTGCTGTCTCATCGCATCGGTGAAGCGTCCAAAAGGAGCTGCCGAACGAATGATGGCAATCGCTTGACGATCTAATTCTTGATTACCAGAAGACTTCATCACCGTGACGCCTTCTTTGCTAAGCCCACCACGCTGATCAACACTGACCATCAAGACCAAACTCCCGTACAAAGCCCTGCCCCCAACCCTTGGAAAGTGAGTGGTGCCGTGCGCCTCAATTTGACGGCGCATGGCATCGTAGTACTGTGCAAACACCACCGACTTAGCACTGGTGGCAGTTACCGCAGCTCGCCTTGGTTGCTGACCTTGTTTTTGTAAACGCTTGGCCAACTCTGCTTCAAGAGGGTTTGCTTCCGATGCGGCCAAAGAACTTTTACCCTGCAAAGTACTGGCTTGATTTTCTCGCCCAGCTTGCATCTGAGAGAGCAATCGCTTTTGATCAGCCTGCATTTTTTCTAACTGCTCAGCCAACTTAGGATCAGCGCGACGCAGCGCGCTTGCTTGCCCTTCTGTTAACTCTCCGCCACCATTTAAATTAACTTGGGCCAATCGCTTTGGATTGAGTGGTGCTGTTGGACTGCTGGCATTGACCAACACAACACTCAGTGGGGTTTTTAAGCGTCGCTCTTGCTCCGACTCAGCATGCCACTTGAAGGCCAATAAGATTGCATGCAATACCAATGAAACAAGCAGCGCATAAACCATTGGCTTTTTCCAATTTTGCCAATCGATGTTAAAAATCTTATTCAGCGGTATTTGGCTTGACATCATTTTCAGGAACCACTTTTAATGAATCAGCATCTTGAAGATTCTCTGAATCTTTGAATTCATCTAATTCTTCATATCCAATTGCATCAGATTGTATTAAACCCAAATAACGCACGCTTGCTATCAGGGTCAAGAAATCAATCTCCACCACTTCAATTTCAGCCCTGGCCCCACGTGCTTGCTCAGCCAACTCTGGAACACTCAATCGCAAAGGAATTTCTTCGACTCGGGCTTGCCCCTCTTTGAGGTGTCTCACAACACCCCTCCAAGGCAAACCGCTTTGCTTTAAATACTGTAAACACCAATAATTTTCCATTTGATTTTGATGTTCAGCGTAAGCAGCATAAGTGCCATCAAAATCGGCTGCAATGGCCATCAAATCAGCGTCCTTCGGTTTAAAGGGTGCCACTAACTTGGCAGTCACACCATGC
>JBFZCN010000226.1:0-10333 GCA_041307985.1 Burkholderiales bacterium | reverse complement strand
GACCAAATAATGATGCCTGTAGAAATAAAGATGGCCATTAACTCAAATTGATAGGCCGCTCCAAAAATACACAGAAACCAAACCGCCTGAAATTGCATGAAGTTGATCAGTTTTTTCATAGGCTTCTAAATATTTTTTTAATTTAATTATCTATTTTGAAATTTACTTCTTGATGCTTAGCGTTTGTAAAAGGCCAAAGTTACTTCACCTAAATAAATACCAAATTTGCTCATTTTGGCTTTGTTTAGCATGACCTTGTCATCCATCTGATACATCCAGTCATTGAACTGAACGTTATAGACTTTGCCATCTACCGGTAATGCCAAAGTGTAAGACCAGTTCAAGGCATTGCCCGCAACCTCACCCAATGCTTCACCCACCACATCAGAGGCTGTTCCTTTGTAGCGGTTTGGAGCAATTTCTGTGAGGGTCCATATGCGGCGCTGCGTGGTGCCATCAGAATAAGTGAAGGCTTCATCTAATACACCAACCTTTTTGCCATCCTGCACTGTCCACTTGGCATCAATCACCACCTTGAATCGCTTCACAACTTTATCGCTTCTATCTGTGAAAATGCCATGAGCATCAATCGTGCCATTGAAATAGGTCGACATGTCCAAAACTGGCTTTTCTTGGGCATAGTCGCTGACTTTCACGCTTGAACATCCAAATAAGGCAATACCCATCAAACAAACTCCTAAACGTTGTAAAGATTTAATCATGACAATAAGCCTCTAAATTGACCCTCGGACAATATTGGCCCAATAAGACTTTTCTTAATTGGGGTGCGCTGGTTTTGGGGTGTAACCAGATACCAAAAAATGCTTGGGAGAAAGATTCTCCAGAAATTTCACTGACAAACTGCCCGTTATAAAAAAACTGAGTATTCCCTTGGGGCTTTTTGATGGCAGTGATTGAGTCCCCTACCTGTACAGTTTTGAATGCCTTGGCCAAGGGATCAGCCCATTCTGCTCTTTGGGTGTCGCTCACACCTAATTTTTTTAGCTCATCCAAGGTTTGTTTGGCAAGATCCTTGGATTCAAATTTGCGCAGGTACTGAATATCTAAGGCCAAGCCACCTTTAGGCTCTTTGCTGGTATATAACTTGGCATCGTACAAAGTGAATCCCCAATAGGTCATTCGCCCCTGCCCCAAGGCTTCAACCTGGCTCATGTTTTTGGCCACCAGGGATTGATTGTGATCATTTGATGCCGTCGTCACACCAGAGCAGAGCAGCGCTAAGCTCAGAAAAAATGCTTTTACTGGCAGTGTAATACGACGGTATTTGCTTAAATAATTGCTCATTTCTCTAGCTTACTCTTTAATCAGAATTTTTTCTTAAGTACCCATACCACCCAGTGTATATGTGGATATTGAAAATGCCAGCAAGGCCAGTATTCTTTGAAAATTGACAAAAAAAAGGCTCTTTGGTCTAAATAGCTAAGAAATTGAACTAACTGTAAAATAAGTCATCTACAAATGGATTGTGGTCTATGAAAAAATCAAGCCCTACTGAAGAACTTCGCGAGACCGGACTCAAGGTCACAGCACCAAGATTAAAGATCTTGGAGTTTTTCAATAAAAATCCTAATCGCCACTTCAGTGCCGATGACATCTATCTTGAGGTCATCAAAGAAAAACTGGACATTGGTATTGCCACTATTTACCGCGTATTGATGCAGTTTGAAGGTGCTGGCATTCTAAGAAAGAATAACTTTGAATCTGCCAAAGGTGAAGGCAAAGCTATTTTTGAGTTGAATGAAGGCACCCATCACGATCACATTGTGTGCGTTAAATGCGGCAAGATTGAAGAGTTCTTTGATGCCACCATCGAAAAGCGTCAAAAAGAAATTGCTGAAAAATTGGGCTTTACTTTGGTTGATCATTCTTTATCCATGTACGGCTCTTGCAAGGCTTGCAAGAAGAAGTGAGCGACTAACTTAGCCATTGAGCTTTGTGCGATCTTTTCTCAAAATAAATTGCACCGGTAAGAGATAGCAAGCATTGATATCTCTGTCTTGATTTTTGGCAGGAATGAATTTCCATTTCTTGACGGTTTCAAGAGCAATGTCATCCAAGCGCTGATAGCCTGATGTTTTTTCCAGTTTTAGCTTTTCTACCAAACCGCTTAAGCTGACACAAACATTTAGAACCACTTTGCCTTCTTCGTTCAATCTTCTGCTCATCAAGGGATAAGGTGGCTTTGGGTTATCCAAGCCTTTGGCAAATGGATTGGGCATGGTGACTGGGGCAGACCTAGCTTCATCAGATTCTAATTGCCTGCCCTGCTCTTCAGGATCGGAACGCTTTTCTGGGGCAAGGTCTTTGGCCACTTTAGAAGACGAAGTTTTTGATGCAAGCTTTGATGTCTTGGTTGATGCATTGCTTGAGGGATGATCAATGAGTGAGGCCATCATCATGATCTGCGCCCCACGCTCACTGCGCGCATCTAAAGAAAATAGTCCAAATAAGATGATTGCCGCATGGGCCGCTGTGACCAGAAGGGTAATGACATGATAGCGTTGATAAGCTTTATTGAAAATGAAAGACATGATATTGATCAGCTTATATCGGCGAACCCAAGACCACATGGAATCAATAGGTCTTTTCTTCCTGGGCGAGAAATACCCTCCAGCCTCATCTCGTACAAAAGTTCCAATTCTTTTTTGGGTGCAGGATGAGTTAATAGGTCTGCCATGATCTTGCCATCTTTGATTAAGAGCAGTCTTTCAAAATACTCAATGGCTTGCTGGACATCATGCAAGATAGCAACAAGGGCATGAGATCTGTTTTGGCAAAAACCCACAATCGATGAGAGCAGTTCAATCTGTAAACCAGGGTCTAGGGCAGCCAAGGGTTCGTCCATCAGCAAGATGCCATTTTGTTGATCCCATAATTGAGCAAAAATTCTAGCCAAATGTATCCTAGCCTTTTCTCCGCCAGACAGTGTTTGATAATTCCGCCTCAAAAGATGTTCAGCTCGAGCAGCTTTTGCTGACTCCTGAATGATGTCAAGCAGTTGAGGGTCGTGATTTCTGGCCACCCTTCCCAAACCAATGATCATCTCAGTTGATAAATTAAATGCAATCTCTTGCTGTTGGGGTAGAAATGCCCTGCGACAAGCGAGTTCTTGCACACCCCATTGTTTCATTGGCTTTGATAGAAACTCCACCTGTCCAGTGTGCTCGTGCAATCCAGCCATGATCTGCAACAAACTCGATTTGCCAGCGCCGCTGGGGCCGAGTATTGCTATGTGTTGATTGTGTTGAATCTTTAATGAAAATGGTCCAAGCCTGCTTTTACGAGCCCTGATGCTGGCCCCACTCAAAGAGATCAGGAGTTGGTCTTGAGCCATCAAATCAACTCTTTTCGCTGCTTGGCTAATAAGCTTAAAAAAAATGGTGCGCCCAATAAGGCTGTGAATATCCCCACGGGTATTTCAGCAGGGATGGCCACGGTTCTGGCAAAGGTATCAGCCAATAACAGCAGCAAGCCACCAAACAACATGGATAGCGGTAAGACCTGACGATGATCAGAACCCACCATGGCTCTGGCTATGTGAGGTGCGATCAAGCTAATGAATCCAATCATTCCGCACCAAGCAACGGCGCAAGCACTCAAGAAAGCCACCATCAAAATAATGCGTTGTCGTAATTGCTTTAAATTGATTCCTATCTGAGCTGCCACAGTCTCACCCAATGACAGCGCATTGATTTGTCGTGTCAATCTTTGTGAACATAAAAATGCCACCATCAGCACCAACATCATCAATGAAAGAACCATCCAATTAGCTCCCGCCAATGAGCCCATCGTCCAAAAAGACAAGTTTCTTAATTGTTCATCATTCGCCAAGTAGGTGGACAGTCCAATGAAAGCTGCAACCAAGGCATTGATGGCGATACCAGTGAGCAATAATCCAATCACTGATCCAGGTGTTAACCACCTGGCAAGGCGATCCAATAAAAAGCAAATACCCAGTGCGCCGCAGAAAGCAGCACCGGGCAATAGCCAAACACTTAGAGCCTCAGGTATACCCCAAGGTAAATTTCCAGAAAACACGATCGCTCCTGCAGCAGCTGCAGCCGCTCCACTGCTGACCCCCAGCAATCCTGGATCTGCTAATGGATTACGAAATAATCCTTGCGTTAAAGCTCCTGCTAAACCAAGACTTGCGCCAATGGCTATGGAAAACAATATTCTGGGTAATCGTACTTGCCACAAGATATAGCTTTCTACGATCTCATCGGTCACCAATAAGCTGTCTAAAAAATGTAGTTCAACTGGGCCAAGAACTGTAGCAATAAAAGTCATGATGACCAGCACAAGCAAAGCAGTGGCATAAATGAACGCGGCTTGATTGATGACGATGCTGGAATATCCATACAAGGGTGTGGTCTTGAGCATCACTGAATCCTATTCATCACTTGATCTTGTGGATTTCTTTTGCAAGCGAGTAAAGCATGCTGGGTAAACGAGGACCAAATCCTAAAAGATGGTTGGCCTCACGAGAATAAATCTGCCGATGTCTGGCAGCAGGCGTTTGCATCACCCCGGGCAATCGCAAGATTCCTTGCACACCACCCTGCGCTTGCAAGCCTTGGTCGGTCAATAAAATAATGTCTGCTTGCCCTGCAATCACACTCTCTGGTGTCAGTGGCTTGTAGCCTTTTAGATCTCTAAAGGTATTTTCAAGATTCAAATAACTCATGATGGCATGAGCGCTTGTGCCTTGACCCGCCACCATCACTTGCTGAGGAGTGTGCGTCATGATGAACATGGCTTTTAATGGCTTAACGGGGGTATTGTTTTTACCAATCTTGGATTGATTCAGATCTTGTTGGTAAAGCTGCCACTCCCGATCAATCTCTTTGATCAGTTTTTCTGCTCGCGCCTCGGCTCCCAATAAAAAACCAATCGCCCTGACTCGATCAATCAAGCCCTCATAGCGATGATCAGCCTTCAATACTTTGACCTGAACACCAGCATGACTTATTTGACGCAATACCTGGGGAGGTCCCGCATCTTCTGTGGCCAATAAGATTTGTGGTCGCATGCTCAATACACCTTCTAGAGAGAGTGTTCTGGCATATCCCACACTGGGTAATTTTTTGGTGGCTGCTGGGTATGTGGATGTTGTATCAATCGCTATCAAGTGTTCGTCAAGACCCAATGCATAAACAATCTCTGTTAAAGCACCACCCACACAGACCAAGCGCTTCAATACGGTTGTTTTAGATTTAGCCCAAGTCGGACTGATAAAGAGCCAACTATTGACTGTGGTGGCTGCCACTGCCTTGGCAACAGGAGCAAAGACGCCTTGAAGCAACTGACGGCGCTCAAGAATTACTGGATGCATAGCTCTTCCTTGGCCAATTGTTCTTCAACAATGCGGCGCCAAGAATCTAACTCTGGAGAGCCAGGTTTTCTTTCGCCAAAAAACATGACAATGGCTTGACCTTCACTATCAAAGAGTTCCAAGGACGTGACAATGCCATCATCGGTGGGTTTTCTGACGACCCAAGAGTCATAAACATTGTCTTCACGCAAATGCAGATTGAAGTTTTGATCCAAGATATTGAGCCAAGGGTCCATCATCACCACTTTTGATATAGGGCCCGTGTGTATTTGTATGACCCCGCGATTGGCCACAAATACCATGATTGGAATGTGCTTGACTGAAGCCTTTCTTAATAGCTCTCTCGTGAAATTAACTGGAACCCTCTGAGCGTAACCATCAGGAGCAAAGCGCAAAGCATCAATTCTGCGAAGCTTGTATTGCTTGATAAGATCAAAGAACTGATGTGTATCAGTCATGTCCAGCCAGCCCCTCTGAAAACCAGCCAAATCAATGCCGATATCAAAATCGCTATTGGTCAAATTTCTAATATGACTTTTGGGGGCCTGAAATCCAATCTTTGGTTCTTGATCGATTGATTGGTATTTTTCAATGATGTTTTCATAGGCAAAGAGGTCGCTGTTTTCTCTGATGATGATTTTGTGGAGAGCATTACCAAACTCATCAAAAAACTGAAAGCTGCGACGACAATCCAAGTAGAAGTTCTCAATCACAGCAAAACCATGAGCCCACTCTTTGAAGAAAATTCTTAAATCAATTTCTTTACCTAAGAGTAATTCATTGTTCTTGCCGGTGGGGTGTCCGTAATGCCCTACTTTCTCGTGCACACATGACTCATTCCTGGTCAAAGCCATGACCTCACCTAAGGTGTGCACCTCAGCAATGATGGAGGACCAATCAGAATTTAAGCGAATCGTTCTGAAATTCGTGTCTGTTTTGGCGTGATCAGCACCTAGGTGGGCTGCTAGAAGTTCAGCTTCGGAGATACCCATGGAATGAGCCAACTCTCTGTGCCTTACTTGCTTGTTTAATCGTTGACTCTTGAATTGCTGCTGGATTTCTTGAATAGATAAAGTCATATATTTCCATGTTTTGAATTACTGGCTGGCTAGATCTATCTTGAAAATCTTGGCTTGCTACTTTTGATGTTTGATTACTTATTTACATGAACTCATAGTTCATGGTGACGAAGAAATTTCGACCTGGCGAGGTGTGATAGTCGCTGACAGCGCTACTGCCTGTTTGCGTTAAGCCTGATGATGAAATATTCGCCCAATCAATGTACTTTTTATCAAATAGGTTGTTGATGCCGGCATAAAGATTGAGTTGTTTTGTTGCCTTGTATTGACCCCTGGCATTGATGATGGTGTATGAGCTTGGTGCATAGGTGTCAGAGTTCGCCCCGGCAATGTCTTCTTGTTTTTTTGCTCCAACATATTTGGCAGTTGTGGCAACACCCCAAATGCCTTGATGATAATCAGCGGAAAGAATGATTCTTTCCGGTTGCACGGTATTGATGGGTTGATTAACTCCTGCAAGCGTGGTTTCTGAGCCGCTTGATCGAACATAGCCCGCCTTGAATAGCCATTGAGGATTGTGGCGATACTCCAATCGTAAATCCATGCCCTGAATATTTGCCTTGGGGGCATTTTGAAACTGGTAACACTGAGCAAGGCCACAAGTTGCTATACCAGTCGGACTGGTTCTGGGGTTAAAGGTGTATTGGCTGATGAAGTCATCATAGGAGTTATCAAAGTAACTGATGGCGTACTTGAATTGCTGCACCGATCCTTTGATCCCGACCTCTTTTGCAAGCACTCTCTCAGGATTGAGGTTTGAATTCGGTATATAGGCATAGCCATGACCTCGATTGGTGAACGATGCAGATATCTCTTCTGCTGCAGGAGCCCTGAATCCTTTGCCAATGTTCATGAATGGCATCACTGCTTGCTTTTGAGTCCAAATGGCACCCAAGGAAGGTGACCAAGCCTGATCATTTTTATTGATGGCTGAAGAGTTGATGCTCCAGCGATCAAAGCGGATCGCTGGAATCAGATTGAGATGGCTGATACTCAAGTCATCTTGTAAATAAACCCCCAGCATGTTTTGTTTGGTTTTAGGAATATAGCTTTCAGGGGTGCTGACATCCCCACTTCGGTTGAGCTCTTGCTTGATCCGTGACTCTGATACATCCAGACCATATTTGATTTGATGCGCCATGGTTAATTCACCATCACCAGATTTTGAGATATCTTTTGATGCTTGTAGATTAAAACCATGGGCATCATTATTGACTTTGTTATCACGGGTTCTGTTGTAGGTGCTTGGTAAATAAGGATTGGATTGAGACGTTCCTGTTTGCCTTACCGCTTGATGGGCGCTTGTTTCTTGATACCAAAGCTTGCTATCAAGTACATCTGCCCATGGGCCGTTCAAATGGTATTGATGATCGAAAGATAACCTTGTTCTATCGATATGGTCTTGACCAACGTCGCTGTGTATCGCAGTACTAATGGCATTTAAGTTATTTGTATCAATTCTTTTTTTAGAATCTTCCAAAGTAAATTTAAGTTCATCACCACCATTGAGCTCTTTGATGTATTTAGCCAATACATACGTGTTGTGTGTATCCATGGGGTTGGCTTTGGTTCTGGTGCTGCCTGAGCCATCATCAACACCTTGGGTTTGGGTCTCATGACCCAGTGACAGCGAACCCACCATCACGGCAGACCAGTCATCACCGCGCTGAGCATGACTGAGAACACCTTTCGATGTTTGTGATGCATCGAAATAGGATGCCGATATTGTGCTTGTTTGGTCATGATCATTGAGCATGTCATGCGGCTCAATGGTCTTGAACAGCACGGTGCCAGCAACACCATCACTGCCGTAAAGTGCCGAGGAAGATCCACGCAGCACCTGAACACCGCTCACTCCGTCAATATCTAAGTAATCTCCCCTGGCAGCAGAGTGACTGCCAAAGCCAAAGGAGTATGGCAACTTGATGCCATCAATCATGAGGTTGAGTCGATTGCCTTCTAAACCCCTGATGTTGATACTTTCACTGGATCCTTTGCGATTAGTTGCTCCACTGACACTATTGCCAGTGCGAATGGTTTGCTTCACATCAACATCCAACTCTTCAGAGAATAAATCTTTGATATTTTTAACGCCACGACGATCCATGTCTTGTTTGCTGATACTCGATACGGTGGCAGGAGTTTCTAAATTAGATTTTTCTCCACGGGTGGCCAAGACATTGACTGTGTCCATGGTTCCTTGCCCTGAGCTTTCTCGCTTAGTGTTTAGCTGATCTGCAACAGCTTGTTGTCCATAGAGACCACAAATCAAAGTGGCAAGAGTTACAACTTTGCTAAGCCCTGAAGAAGGCTTGCGTGCTTTTATCTGGTTTTGTTTTTGGGAATTACGGGGTTTTAATCGATAGATTGTTTTAGTCAACATGAGATAGCCTTTTAAGTGATCCATTAGCTAATAAATTAGCTACTAACTTAGCTGGCTATATCAAGTGATTTGCTTGCTACATCGAATTAGAACTATATCATAAATGATAATGATTCTTATTAAACTGGGATAAATTGAAGGGCTTTTATTGAGTGACTAACACTTCTCTCAATTAAAAAGCTTTTAATTTGAATTGCACGGAAAGTGATCCTGCAACCCGATCAGGAATGGATGGCACCATCAATAAGTTAACGCCAAAGCGATCACCTTCATACGTTAAGGCTGGAATAATGGCTGGAAACCAACCACCATCATTGGTTTTTGAGTAACCATTAAAGCCCCCTGCCACGGCACCCAATCTGAATACCCCTAACTGAATCGGTTGCCAATAAGCGCCAATGTATTTACTCGATTCATGATAACTATTGTTGAATGTGCCGATCGTGAATGATGCGACTGAAGAAAATCGATACTCAGCACCAAAACCAATGTTACGAGAGTTAAAAGTTCTCTCACGATCGAAATGATAAGAAAACATCCCGGGGTTGAGCCACAGTTCACTTTGAGCTTCATGCTTGGCGATGCTAAAGAATTCACTGGCGTGCGCCTTGGCTGGTGCAGCAACTGTGCCGAGGGCTGTGGCGAGAAACATCCATTTGATGCATTTAAAGTATTTAATGCATTTGATCATTCTTAGATAATGCCACAAAGAAAAAGCCCAGCAATCTAATGATTGCCAGGCTTTAATTGTTGAAGCTGCTTTGGTCAGATCTATTTTGATCTAAGACCTACTGCTAATTGATTGCTATTTTTTTGAACTGCCTCGCTCCTTTGGACTGAAAGGGAAAGAAGTGCTGGAAGCGCCTTTCTTTGCTGGGATTCTCAATGAGAGAACCATTGTCAAAGCAAGGGTCAAGACTGTGAAACCCAATGACCATGTGATAGGAATTTTGTAGATATCAATCAGCATCATTTTTGTACCAATGAATACCAAGATGATCGCTAAGCCATAAGACAACAAGTGGAAGCGTTCATGCATGCTCGCCAATAAGAAGTACATGGCACGCAAACCAAGAATCGCAAACACGTTTGAGGTCAACACGATGAAGGGATCAGTGGTGATCGCAAAAATAGCTGGGATAGAGTCCACCGCAAACACAATGTCCACAATACCAATCAATATGATCACCACAAACAAGGGCGTGGCCATCTTGACACCGTTGTGAACAGTGAAGAATTTCTCGCCATCAAAGTTTGGAGAGATTTTCATGTGGCTATTGATCCACTTAAGAGCTGGGTTGTTATCAAGATCAGGTTCCTGACCAGCAGCCCACCACATCTTCACACCCGTGAATAGCAAGAATGCGCCGAACACGTACATGACCCAGTGGAACTGAGTGATCAACCAAGCGCCAATCAAGATCATGACTGCGCGCAAGACCAGGGCACCCAAGATACCAATCATCAGTACGCGTTTTTGGAATTCTGCAGGCACTGCAAAGTAAGTGAAGAGCA
>JBFZCN010000225.1:0-2700 GCA_041307985.1 Burkholderiales bacterium | reverse complement strand
GAGATGTTCATGACTGATTACTTCCCAGCGCCAGATGTTTCTCTGATCACGCCATTAGGTCTTAAGTTTTGTTTGCCTTCCACCACAATCTTATCGCCAGCATTCACACCGGTGACCACTGTCTTACCTTGGTACTGATAAATGATTTTGATAGGCTTGAGAGCAACTGTGTTGGCTTTTTCAACCACGTACAAATGGTCGCCTTTGGTATTGGTAACAACTGCTTGCGTTGGGATGACCAAAGAGTCTTTCAATGTTTTGGCCTTTAATTTGATTCTGACAAATTGTCCTTGAATCATGACGCCATTTTTGTTACTTAATTGAGCTTTGACTCTCACCGCACCGATGGCTGGGTCTACTTGATTGTCGACCACATACACAGTACCTTCGACTGGCTTGTCTGAGCCATTCACATCCACGCTCACGGTTAACTCCTCGCCAGCTTCGCGCCCAGCAAGAATCAAAGGAATTTCTTTCTCAGAGATGGTGAATTGGACATTGATGGGGTCTAGTTGAGTGATTGTGACCATCGCACCAGTCGTGGTGGTTGATGTTGCACTGCTGGTTGTTGAAATATTGGTACCAGCTTGCACAAGACTACCTGGAAACACATTGATCACACCAGCACGGCCAGCGATTGGTGCACGAATATGATCAAAGCTCAATGCCACTTCAGCTGCTTTGGCGCTTGCCACGGCGGATTGCATATTTGCTTTTGAAGAATCAGCCGCCGCTTGAGAGATGAACTTCTTCTCGATCAATTCTAAAGATCGTTTGTATTGACGGGTCGCATCATCGGCCAAGGCTTTGGCTTTTTCGTAATTGGCGCGACTGGCTCTGTCATCCAAGGTGAACAGTAAATCCCCAGCCTTCACTGCTTGGCCTTCTTTGATGTGTATCTTGCTCACCACATTGGTGGTTTGCGGACGAATATCAACGATGTTGGCAGCAATGATGGTGCCAGTGGCTTCGATGATCACCGGAGTATCTACAGTTTCAACCAAAATAGTGGTGACCAATTGAGGGGGTGCTTTTTTAGCTGACTTTGGCATCCACTTGTCATAAGCGTAATTGGCAGCAAAAAGCACAATCAAAATGATGATGATTCTTTTTTTGTGTTTGATCACAAATGCGTAGGTTTTAGCCCAATCTAACTTCTTGACAAGGTTCATAGCAAAAGTCACAATGCGGCAACCTAGCTGCATGACTTTGTCTTTTAATTTTGTGATTAACTGCATGACTGAGGGGCTTTGACTTAAAGCCACTTTCTCCTTGTATGTTCTAGCTTAATTCTCGCACATTCAGCCTGTTTTGGCACTTATTACAGACCTAAAGTGGCCGGTGGTCAAATCGACCAAGGCCAAGGATGTCTAATCCCCCTCTGGTCGAATGCCTACCTTATTCGTAGTGAGTCCACATTCTTAAAACGCGTACCGTTTACTTTTAGCAATAGGCTCAGCCATTGATTCTTTAATCGACTCACGCATCCCCGGAGTTGCCAATAAATAAAGCGTCTCCTGAATAGCGCTCCAGTCTTCCTCGGAAACCAAAACGGCATTTGCCCGCTTGCCAGAAATAACCACTGGCTTATGTGACTCTGCCGCCTGATCAATCAAACGATAGAGGCCTGCTCGAGCTTCACTGACAGTTAATGTAGTCATCATCTAACTCCTTTTGGATATGGCACGTAAAACCGTACGTTTTATCAAGAGATTATCCTGTCCGCCAGACCAAAAGAGGGTGCCCTACCTTAAGTATGAGTTAATTCAATTTGGCGGCTTCGGACAGATTTAAATTCAGAACGCAGTTTTTTTGAGGATTTCTTCAACACCCTTGTTGGCTAGGGCATCAGCCAGCTCATTGCCAGGATGTCCTGCATGGCCTTTGACCCAATGCCAGTTGATTTCATGCTTGCCCAGCAATTCATCAATCTCTTGCCATAAATCGAGATTCTTCACGGGATCTTTTCCGGCGGTTTTCCAGCCCCTGGCTTTCCAGCCACCCATCCATTCAGTGACACCTTGCATGACGTACTTTGAATCCGTGTACAAACTCACGTGACAGTCCATTTTGAGGGCTTTTAAAGCTTCTATCACCGCGGTCATCTCCATGCGATTGTTGGTGGTCATTAATTCACCACCATGCAAATGCTTTTCTTTATCCCCTGAGCGCAAAACCACCCCCCAGCCACCAGGACCTGGATTGCCTTTGCAAGCACCATCGGTGTAAATCACAACCTTGCTTTGCGAGGGAGTGCTCATGCCTGATCTTTCATCTGATTCTTTTGTGAAGGTGTGTTTAATTGTGTCACTGGGTTCAATTGCGCTTGATTGGCCGTAACACTTTTCTCAATTTTGCCGACCAGGGTCAAAGTTGATACGCGTTTGATCGCTGACAACATGAACACGGAACCCAAGACAGGCCACCAGCGATCACCAGCCTTTTCAAGAAAGCCCAGTTTTTCCATACCTGACTCACTTCGCAAAGGTAGTCGATAGCAACCAAAGCGCCCGCGATCAACCGAGAAGTTAAGCAACTTCAACCCATCCTTCAGTCTTAACAAGGCAATGAACTGACCCTCTCTAGGAAGGTAAGGTTGACCTACCAAATGACTACAGTATTGGCGCAAACCCCATAGGCTGGCTGGATTGAAACCAGAAATCACCACGCGACCTTCAGGCATCAAGACGCGCTCAACTT
>JBFZCN010000224.1:0-2621 GCA_041307985.1 Burkholderiales bacterium | reverse complement strand
TCTAAATCATCCAAAGGCCATCTGGGCCTGACATCAAACCCCCAATTTCTAGTTGCCAGTTGGGGATTTTTCTTTAGGCGCATAGCTCCAGCAAAAGCAATCATGGCGCCATTGTCGGTGCACAAATGCATCGGCGGGTAATGAACTGAAAATCCTTCTTTAGCGCAAGACTGACCCAATGCTTCCCTTAGTTGTTCATTAGCGCCAACTCCGCCAGCCACAACCAAAGTTGTTAAGCCAGTTTGCTTCAAAGCATTGATCGATTTGCTGACCAACACTTCCACAATGGCATCAACGAACCCTCTCGCGACATCCGCTTTGGCAGATTCGCTTAAGTGACCATCGTTGGCGGTAGCTACTTTTTTAACTTGGGTCAGCACCGATGTTTTTAAACCAGCAAATGAAAAATCCAAATCACCCGAATGTTTCATCGGTCTAGGGAATTGATGAGTGCTGGGATTGCCAGTTTTGGCTAAATTTGAAACGGCTGGCCCACCCGGATAGCTCAAGCCCAACATTTTGGCCGTTTTATCAAACGCTTCACCGGCTGCATCATCCAGAGTCTCTCCAAGGATCGTATATTCACCAACCCCAGTCACTTTCATGAGCTGTGTGTGACCACCTGAGACCAAGAGCGCCACAAACGGAAACTGAATATTGGCATCATCAGCCAATAATGGCGATAAAAGATGGCCTTCCAGGTGATGAATGCCTAAAACGGGTTTATTCAGGGCTAAGGCCATGCCTTTTGCCACGGATGCACCCACCAAAAGAGCCCCAGCTAAACCCGGACCTTGGGTAAAAGCGATCGCATCAATATCTTTTAAGCCCCCAGATGTTTCTTTAAGTACTTGATTTATAAGGGGTAGTATTCTTTTGATATGGTCTCGCGAGGCCAACTCGGGCACTACCCCACCATAATCAATGTGCATGGCGATTTGAGAGTACAGGGCTTGGCCTAATAAGCCCATCCCGGCAGGCTTCCCGGCCTCCCAGGGGGCTGTATCGACAATTGCTACGCCTGTTTCATCACAAGAAGTTTCTATACCAAGTACTCGCATGTCTGTATTTTGCCGTGCTACAATCTCGTTTTACAGTTTTTTCTGACTTTTTTTCAGACCTTATTTAGAGAACTACAGCATGACAACAATCCGCTTACGCGAAAATGAACCATTTGAAGTAGCACTGCGCCGTTTTAAGCGCACCATCGAGAAGAACGGTCTTTTGACTGAGTTACGTGCTCGTGAGTTCTACGAAAAGCCAACAGCTGAGCGCAAGCGCTTGAAAGCTGCCGCTGCTAAACGCCATTACAAGCGTATTCGCAGCCAGATGTTGCCTAAGAAAATGTATTAATTTTTTCTCAGGCTGGATTTCTAGCCTTGGGATAAGACAAACCCACTGACGGTTATCCCGCAGTGGGTTTTTTCATTTGAGGAGTAAAGATGAGCTTAAAAGACCAAATCACAGAAGATATGAAAAATGCCATGCGCGCAAAAGACACTGCTCGCTTGGGAACCATCCGCTTATTGTTGGCTGCAGTGAAGCAAAAAGAAGTGGATGAGCGCATTGAATTAGATGATGGCGCAGTGGTTACCATCATTGAAAAGCTGATCAAGCAACGCAAAGATTCAATTTCTCAATTTCAGACTGCTAAGCGTGATGACTTGGTGGCAATTGAAAGTGCTGAACTGCTTATTTTGCAAGCTTATATGCCAGAGCAGATGTCTGAAGCTGAGGTTGCTGCAGTGGTTGCAAAAGCAGTGGCGGAAGTTGGCGCGACTGGACCGCAAGATATGGGCAAGGTCATGGGTCTTGTTAAGTCACAGTTAGCTGGCAAAGCCGATATGGGTGTTGTATCTGCTCAAGTGAAAGCTGCTTTAACAAAATAAAGAATTACCATAGACTAGCAACATGATTCCTCAATCCTTCATTGCTGATTTATTGAATCGCATCGATATCGTCGAGGTTGTTGGACGTCATGTGACATTGAAAAAAGCGGGCGCTAACTTTCAAGGTTTGTGCCCCTTTCATAACGAGAAGTCCCCGTCATTCAGCGTTTCACCAACCAAACAGTTTTATCACTGCTTCGGTTGCGGGGCGCATGGCTCTGCCATCAGTTTTCTCATGGAGCATTCTGGGCTGACTTATGTAGATGCTATTGAAGAGTTGGCAAGATCTGCTGGCTTGACCGTACCTCGTGAGGAGCGCAGACCACAAGACCTTGCTAAGCAACAGCAAGCAATAGCTCTGAGTGAAGTCATGTCTCCAGCGGCTGATTGGTACAAGCAACAATTAAAACTCAACACACGAGCCATTGATTACTTAAAAGGCCGTGGCTTGAGTGGAGAAATCGCCAAACGATTTAACCTGGGATATGCACCAGAAGCCTGGCAAGGGTTAGAAGCAGTGTTTGGTGCATATACTGAAGACTCAATCGCTCATGTTTTGGTTGAGGCAGGCTTGATTATTCAGTCAGAATCAAAACGATACGATCGCTTTCGTGATCGAATCATGTTCCCGATTCGCAACCCCAAGGGACAGGTGATTGCTTTTGGTGGCCGAATCTTGGATGCCGGAGAGCCTAAATATTTAAATTCTCCTGAGACGCCGCTGTTCTCTAA
>JBFZCN010000223.1:0-3099 GCA_041307985.1 Burkholderiales bacterium | reverse complement strand
GTCATAGGGGATTTAGCTGCATCAGCAGCACTAGATGCGTCCGATTCTTTGGCAGCCTGATTTAACTCATTGATTTCATGAGTATTTTCTTGTTTAGGCGAAGGTGTTTCTTGGTTTTTATCTTGGCTCATAGGTCATTTATTCATGTAATAAATGACCATATAGGGCCTAAAAATCAAATTTCAAGGGCCTAGCTTTGCTTTATCTTTGTTTTTCTTTGCTTTATCTTTACTTTTTATCAGCCAATGCCGCTGCTCTTCGCATGCTCAAAGCCAAGGATTGCTCTGACTCTGGTACTTGCGGCCACCCCGCCAAATGATCGTGCGCTATATCTGCCAAGCCAGAAATCCATGCTGGGTTGTTATTCAAACAGGCAATGTAGTGATACTCACCACCACCCGCTGTTAAAAATTCATCATGAACTTCCATCGCGATTTCTTCCAATGTTTCCAAACAATCTGCCGGAAAGCCAGGACAGAAAATATCCAAGCGACGAGTTTTTTGATGACCCAATGATTCAACGGTTGGGGCTGTGTATGGCTTTAACCATTCAGCTTTTCCAAAGCGAGACTGGAATGTCACCATCGCCTGCTCAGCATTTAAACCCAAAGCTTCACGAAGTAAACGTCCAGTCTTATGACATTCACAGTGATAAGGGTCGCCCTTGTCTAGAGTTCTCTTAGGTACACCATGGAATGAAAACAATAATTTATCGCCAGCGGCAAAGTCAGGGCGACCATGCGTTTGCCAATAAGTTTCAACCTGTTCCTTGAGTGCATTGATGTAGCCAGGATGATCGTGATAGTGCTTGATCAAACGAAGCTCTGGCTGATTGCGCCAGCCACTGATGATTCTAAAAACTTCATCAAAGGTAGAGGCTGTCGTCGTTGCGGAGTACTGTGGGTAAAGAGGCAAGATCAATAATCTTTCCATGCCTTGAGCTTCAAGTTTCTTTAAAACGGATTCCATGCTTGGATTGCCGTAACGCATGGCGATATCAACCAAGACATCTTTGCCCTGAGTAATGAACTTTTGCTCCAAAGCTCTGGCAATATTTTTGGAGTGAACCAATAAAGGCGCGCCGCCCTCAGGACCAGTCATCCAAACGCTGGCATATTTTTTTGCAGATGCGCCTGAGCGAATCGGCAAAATGATCAGGTTGAGAATGAACCACCAAATAATTTTAGGTATTTCAACCACGCGTGGGTCAGATAAAAATTGCTTGAGATATGGCTTTACAGCCGCAGCAGTGGGAGCATCTGGCGTACCTAAGTTAATTAACAAAACTGCTGTGCGTTGCGCTTGGCGATTAATGGCCATAAAACTTCCTCACTTATTAAAAATGCCGCTACTCAAAGCGCTTGATAGTAATTTTGACGTGATATCAACAATCGGTATCACTCTCTCATAAGCCATGCGTGTCGGTCCAATCACACCCAAGGTACCAACAATTCTGCCATCCACACTGTATGGTGCCGTGATCACTGCCATGTCTTCCATTGGCACTAATTCACTTTCACCACCAATGAATACTTGAATACCTTCAGCCCGAGAAGACACATCCAATAACTGTAGCAACTCAGTTTTTTCTTCAAACATGCCAAATAATTGTTTCAACTTGACCATGTCAGAGGATAAATCACCAACGTTCAGTAAACGCCTCTCGCCTGAGATGATCATATTTGAATCAGACTTGGCATTTTCTGCGCCCACCTTTAAGGCAGCTTCCATCAATGATGAAATGCCCGAGCGAATACCTTCTAACTCTTGGCGTAATTTTTCTTTGACTGCAAAAAAGCTGAGTCCTGCAAACTGACTGTTCAAATAATTGCTGGCCTCAATCAATTCTGAGGGGCCGTAATCACGCTCAGTCAGAATGATTCTGTTTTGCACATCACCTTCAGGCGTCACCAAAATCAACAGTACACGTTTCTCTGACAACCTCAAGAACTCAACTTGCTTAAAAACTTCTGAACGTCTTGGGGTCATGACCACCCCAGCAAAATTAGATAAGTTTGATAAAACCTGGGCAGCTGCAGCGACCACTCTTTGCGGAGCATCTGCCTGAATAGCATCTTGGGCTTCATGAGCCATGACTTCTTCCACTGGCTTCACCGTGAGCATCGTATCGACAAACAGGCGATAGCCCTTCGGTGTCGGAATACGGCCAGCAGAAGTATGAGGGCTGGCCACAAAACCCATATCTTCTAAATCAGCCATCACGTTACGGATCGTCGCAGCAGATAAGTCCAAACCTGAAAATTTAGACAAAGCTCTAGATCCAACGGGCTGGCCGTCGGCAATATAGTGCTCAATCAGGGTTTTTAGCAGGCTTTTTGAACGGTCATCCATCATTTAGCAATTGTAGGGCTATTAGGGCTATGGTTTAATCATCTACATGTCAAATCTTAAGACAAAAAGCGCTCAAAGACATTTTAAAAAAATCGCCTTGGTCGGCAAATACCAGGCGGATGGCTTTGCGCACATGCTTTTAAACCTCTCGAACATCCTTAAAAACTTAGGGTGCGAAGTCTTTTTAGAGGCAGAAACAGCTCAAAACACCACGATTACCCAAATTCCGAGTGTTGCTGCAAAAGAATTTAAGTCGAATATCGACTTGGTGATTGTCTTGGGTGGTGATGGCACCATGCTTGGCATCGCAAGACAAATTGCAGGTCAAGATGTTCCTTTGATTGGTATCAATATGGGCACGCTTGGTTACATGACCGATATTCCACTTCAAGACGTCGAATTGGTTTTAACCGAAATGCTCAAAGGTCACCATGAGTCTGACATCAGATATTTACTTGAAGCAGACGTTTATAGAAATGATCAAGTCATAGGTTCAGGGTCAGCTTTGAATGATGTTGTTGTGAACCGTTCGGGCATATCAGGCATGCTTGAACTCACTGTTCGGGTGAATGGTCAGTTCATGTACAACCAACGATCCGATGGATTGATTGTTGCAACACCAACAGGTTCAACTGCCTATGCAATGTCTGCAGGTGGTCCGATTCTGCACCCTTCAGTAGCAGGTGTGGTGTTAGCACCGATCGCACCTCATGCTCTTTCTAATCGACCAATTGTTTTACCCAGTGA
>JBFZCN010000222.1:0-4098 GCA_041307985.1 Burkholderiales bacterium | reverse complement strand
CACTTCATTGGTAAAGATATTTTGTATTTCCACACCTTATTCTGGCCAGCCACTTTGCATTTTTCTGGCTATCGCACCCCTACCAATGTCTTTGCTCACGGCTTCTTGACCGTTGATGGTGAAAAGATGAGCAAGTCACGCGGCACATTCATCACCGCAAACAGCGTGATTGAATGCGGCTTGAACCCAGAGTGGTTGCGTTATTACTTTGCGGCCAAGCTGAATGCCAGTATGGAAGATTTGGATTTGAATTTGCAAGATTTCACCGCGCGCGTGAACAGTGACTTATTGGGTAAATACATCAACATTGCGAGTCGCAGTGCTGGATTCTTGGTCAAGCGCTTTGGCGGCATCGTTGATGATGCAGCGATGAGTCATCCACTGTTAGGTCAGTTGGCCGATGCCAAAGATGAAATCGCCGACCTATATGAAACGCGTGAATACGCAAAAGCTTTGCGTCGCGTGATGGAGTTGGCTGACTTGGTCAACGGCTTTGTTGACAGCAACAAGCCATGGGAAATCGCCAAAGACCCAAGCAAAGAGCAAGAACTACAAACGATCTGTAGTATCACTTTAGAAGCCTTCAGACGCTTGACCTTGTATCTCAAGCCCGTGGTTCCAAATGTGGCTGCAGGTGTTGAGAAATTCTTCAACATTGCACCAATGTCTTGGGATGATATGAATAAGTCCCTGTCCTCTAAGCAAGCGATCAATCCTTATCAGCACTTGATGACTCGGATTGATCCTGTGATGATAGAAAAGCTCGTAGAAGCCAATCAACAATGATGAACTTAGCGCGTTTTCGACCCAAAATCGTCAACGCCGTTAAAGGCTACAACAGCCAAACCTTTATCAGCGATTTAAGCAGCGGTATCACTGTTGGCGTGATTGCCCTTCCCTTGGCGATTGCATTTGCAATTGCTTCTGGATTAAAACCTGAAGCCGGTTTGATCTCTGCGGTCATTGGTGGTTTTTTAATTTCAGTCTTTGGTGGCAGCAAAGTTCAAATTGGTGGTCCAGCAGGCGCATTCGTGGTGATCGTGTACGCCATTGTTGAGCGTTATGGTGTTGCCAACTTAATCCTTTCAACATTCTTTGCCGGAGTTTTATTGTTCACCATGGGCTTGTTTCGCGTGGGCAATTTGATTCGCTTCATTCCTGTGGCCATCATCATTGGCTTTACCAGCGGCATTGCTGTATTGATTGGTCTGTCGCAAATCAAAGATGCGTTTGGTCTACAAATTGAAAAACTGCCTGCTGATTTTTTCTCTCAGATTCATGCGTTTTACCAATACGCCAACACGACCAACATATACGCCTTGATGATTGCTTTGAGCACATTGGCATTGATCATTCTGTGGCCCAAAGCCAGCAAGCTCATCGCCCGAAGCTGGCAAGCAATCAGCCTGGTGCCAGGTATCATCGTCGCCCTCCTAGTGATCACCATTTTGGTTTACGTATTAGGTATTCCTGTAGAAACCATTGGTAGTCGGTTTGGCGAATTACCCAATCACATACCAAGCCCCAAGATGCCAGCCTTTGACTGGGAAACCGCCAAACAGCTTTTTGCACCAACTATCACCATCGCAATTCTTGGGGCAATTGAATCTTTGCTCTGTGCGCGAGTTGGAGATAGCTTGAGTGATGACAAGCATGATCCCAATCAAGAATTGATGGGGCAAGGCATTGCAAACATGGTGGTGCCATTTTTTGGCGGACTGCCAGTGACTGGAACCATTGCAAGAACCGCGACCAACGCCAAAGCAGGCGCAAAAACGCCCGTGTCTGGTGTGATTCATGCGGCGGTGATTTTATTGATCATGATCATTGCCGCGCCCTTTGCCAGCCATATCCCTATGCCATGCTTGGCAGGTATCTTGATCTACATTGCCTGGAATATGTTTGATCGCACCGAGTTCAAACGCTTGAAACAATTCCACATCACCTACCAATTGATTTTGCTGGGTACATTTTTCTTAACGATCATTTTTGACCTGACCGTGGCCGTAGAGGTTGGCCTGATCTTGGCCTGCATTTTCTTTATCTACAGAATTTCATCATTGACTCGTATTGAAAAACTAGAACTCCCAGAATCATTCACACATGAAGATGATTTGCCACTGAATGATTCTTTTGGTTTAAAAAACAGTGTTGAGGCTTATGGTATTTATGGCTCTTTATTCTTTGGGGCGGTTGATAAAGTTGAAGACCTGTTCAATCCTCAAGACCCCAAACGCTTAAAACCAAAAGTGATCATTTTAGAAATGCATCAATTGATCAATATCGATACCAGTGGCATTGATGCTTTGAAAGCCTTGAATCACTCCCTGAATAAGCATGGTGGTCAGCTCTTGGTATGCTGTGCCAACAGCCAACCATCATCATTGATGGTGCGCAGTGGCTTCATTGATGAGATAGGCCCAGAGAACAGCCTAGAAACTCTTGATTTGGCGTTTGATCGAGCCAAAAAGCTCAGCGCGGATGCGTGTAAGCTAATTGTAGGCAGTTGAATTTACTAAATCGCTACAATTGACAAACTATGGCCCAATACAAATCAAATATCACTCATTTTTTGGAAGAGTTAAAAACTCAAAACCCTCAGCTAGAGCAAGCTCAGCAAGAGGGGCGCGCGCTTCTATGGGATAAAGCTCCGATCAGCCCAGAAGAGCAAGAACGTCAAAAAGCAGCTCAAGTTAAGCAAAAAGCGTACGTTTATCAATGAGTGATTTAATTACCGCCGTTCCGGATGTCACCGATGGCATGTCAGAGTCTTTTGCAAGACTCTACGGAGAACCTTTATTTCAGCTTCCCTCTGATTTGTACATTCCACCTGATGCATTGGAGGTTTTTCTAGAAGCTTTCGAAGGCCCTCTAGATCTTTTGCTTTATTTGATCCGCAAACAGAACTTCAATGTTCTAGATATTCCAATGGCCGAGGTAACCAAGCAGTACCTTGGTTATATTGAACAAATTCGTCACACCAACCTAGAGCTAGCGGCAGAGTATTTGCTGATGGCTGCGATGCTGATTGAAATCAAGTCACGCATGCTCTTGCCAATGAAAAAAGCTGACAGCGATGAAGAGGTTGAAGATCCTCGCGCAGAATTAGTACGGCGCTTACTTGAGTACGAGCGCATGAAACTGGCCGCTCAAGAGCTCGACAAGATGCCAGTATTGGGTCGCGACTTCTATAAGGCCAATGGTCACGTTGATACCACGGTGGCGGTCACTTGGCCTGATATCAACCCGCATGACATCCAAGCGGCTTGGAAAGATGTTTTGTATCGAGCCAAGCTCAATCAACATCACACCATCACCCGCGAGCAATTATCCGTGCGTGACTTCATGACGCGCATTTTGCGACGTCTGCAAGGCGAGCGCTTCATCGAATTCACAGATCTTTTCGAAGATGCGATTGCCACTGGTCAAGGTGCTCCGATGGTGGTGGTTAATTTCATTGCGATGCTTGAGCTCTCTAGAGAAGCTTTAATTGAAATCACTCAAGCAGAACCGTACGCCCCTATTTATGTGCGTTTGGCATATTCGCCTAACTGACATCATCCCCTACAGAAAATTTTCCATGAAGATCATCAGCGATATTCAAGACTTGCGTGATCAATTGCGCGGACAAAATCGAGCAGTCTTTGTTCCGACCATGGGCAATCTTCATGAAGGCCATCTTTCTTTGATGCGTCTAGCCAGACAGCACGGCGATCCAGTGATTGCCAGTATTTTTGTGAATCGTCTGCAGTTTGGCCCGAATGAAGATTTTGATAAATACCCACGCAGTTTTGAAGCCGACGTTGAGAAGCTAGAAAAAGAAGGTGTGTATGTGCTGTTTGCGCCTACTGAAAAAGACTTGTACCCAGAGCCCCAAGAGTACCGCGTTGAACCTCCTCAAAATTTAGGGAAGATTCTTGAAGGAGAATTCCGCCCAGGATTTTTCCAAGGCGTGTGCACCGTTGTTTTAAAACTATTCTCTTGCGTTCAACCGAAGGTTGCCGTGTTTGGTAAGAAAGACTATCAGCAGTTGATGGTGATTCGTCAAATGTGCCGCCAATTAGCTCTGCCAGTTGACATTGTTCCAGCAGAAACAGT
>JBFZCN010000221.1:0-5126 GCA_041307985.1 Burkholderiales bacterium | reverse complement strand
TGCTTACCGCGTCATGGTTGCCGGCAAGGTCGAGGGCAATATCTACGCCACTGAGCGTGTTGAATTCCATCAAACCGCTCAAGTGCGTGGTGATGTGACTTACGGCTCAATCGGTATTGAGCACGGCGCTCGTGTGGTTGGCTTGGTGATTCAGGGGGTTGATAAAAAGACAGCCAATCAAGCATCAGATGTGATTCGTGCCGTACAAGAAAGACGTTAAAAAAATAAAGATAGAAAAATAAAAACCGAAATGTAAATAATAAAGATCTAATGCCCCAATAAAAAAAGCTCACTGATGTGAGCTTTTTTACTTATTGCATTGCTTACTAAAGTGCCAATCACTTGCGGTTTAAATCGCCCTTGATTACACCACCTCGCTGAATAGTGATACTTGAGTAGCTCAGTACCCCATCAACGCTTGCACGACCACCAATCACCAAGTCACGGCAGCTCACAGTTCCAGATAGCTGACCTTTTACGTTGATGCTGTCAGCAGTGACTGTACCGTCCACGTAACCACCAGCACCAATCAACAATGCTTGAACTGTCAGATTACCCTTGAATGTGCCATCCACAGTGATTGATCCACTTGACTTCATGTCTCCGGTGAATTCAAAACCTTCACTGATGATGGATGGTTTCAGAGATGTGTTTGAATTCTGAGCCGTATTACTTTCAGAAGTTTCAATTTCTTCAACCGCCTCATTTGACTCAAACTCTTCTGATGAAAATTCAGAATTTTCGTTATCTGTTTTTTTACCAAACATGTTTATTTCCTTGAAAATGCTTAAGAAGCGCTATGGCCGTTGGCTGATTTCAAGAGGTTACCTTGTAAATCGCCACCTTTTTCAATCTCAATTTCATTGTACTGAACCGAACCAATCACTTTGCCAGTAGAGCGAATGAATAAAGACTTGTTAGCTGTTAGGTTATCGTGGATCTCACCACGAACATCGACCACGTCAGCAGTGACCTTGCCCTTAAGAGTGCCAGTACTACCGACTAAAATTTCACGAGCAGTGATTTCACCCTCGATGGTTCCAGAAATAGAGGCAATATCAGGAACTACAAAGTTACCTGTTAATTTAACGCCTTCGCCAACAGTTAAGCAGCCATTTTGATTGTTATCAGCCATAAAAACCCCTAGAAATTTGATTTATTCATCATACCTGCTAAATTCTACATCGAATCGCCATTCGTCAAGGTAGAATGCGCACCCGGAGGGAAAATTATGCAAAGAGTGATGTTGCGTGCCAAATTGCACCGTGTAACGGTGACAGAGGCCGATTTAGAGTACGAAGGCTCATGCGGTATTGATGAAGATCTATTGGATGCCTCTGATATGCGTGAGTTCGAGCGTATTGAGCTATACAACATCAATAATGGCGAACGCTTCTCGACCTACATCATCAAAGCTGCTCGCGGATCTGGTGCTATTTCCTTGAATGGCGCCGCTGCACGCAAGGCTCATGTGGGCGACTTATTGATCATCTGTACTTATGGACCAATGTCTGAGGTAGATGCAAAAACATTTATACCCAAAGTTATCTTGGTGGATGACAAGAATAAAATTAAGGAAATTAAGAAAATCACCGTTTAATACTTCTGGTGATAAAACGATGCACTAGCGCACGGATCAATAAAAAAGGCAGCCATGGCTGCCTTTTGACTTATTAAAACCGTGAAAACTGTTTAAAAAGGCATTTTTACGTCTGATTTGATGCCCAAGAATACTTGTTTGAATTCAGCTTGGATTCTTTCAATCGCCGCCTGACTATCGGCTTCAAAACGCATCACCACAATCGGAGTGGTATTCGACGGTCGAGCCAAACCAAAGCCGTCTGGATACTCCACACGAACACCATCAATGGTGTTGATTGATTCAGAGCTTGGGAATAATGTGTTCGTGCCCTTGACCTTGCTTTGAGCCACTTTTTCTTTGATCTGATCGAGCAAGACAAATGGTTCACCTTCTGCGCAGGGCATTTGTAGCTCAGGCGTACAGATTGCATTAGGAAGACCTTCCAAGGTGGCATTGAGATCTATTTCACCACTCAAGATTTCTAGAAGGCGTGCGCCTGTGTAAAGACCATCATCAAAACCATACCAACGGTCTTTGAAGAAGATGTGGCCGCTCATTTCTCCTGCGAGGGGTGCACCCGTTTCTTTGAGTTTTGCTTTGACCAGCGAGTGACCTGTTTTCCACATCAATGGTTCGCCACCAGCTTCTTTGATATATGTAGCTAAATTACGCGTGCACTTCACGTCGTAAATAATTTGTGCGCCAGGGTTGCGACCAAGCACGTCTTTGGCAAACAACATCATTTGACGATCAGGGAAAATTACCTCGCCACTTTTTGTCACAACCCCTAAGCGGTCTGCATCCCCATCGAAAGCAAGGCCAATTTCGTTACCAGTGCTCTTTAGATTTTTAATCAAATCTTGTAGATTTTCTAAATGAGCTGGATCAGGATGGTGATTTGGGAATGTTCCATCAACTTCGCAAAATAATTCTTCAACTTCACACCCAAGGGCTCTGAATAGTTTTCCGGCAAATGCGCCGCCAACACCATTGCCACAATCCACCGCAATCTTGATTTTTCTCTTGAGCTTCACGTCACCAACGATGCGCTCTAAGTACTCTGGGAAAATATCGTATTCAGAACGTTTGCCAGAACCCCTTGCAAATTGCTTGGCAATGATGCGCTCACGCAAGGCTTGTATTTGTTCACCATAAATGGCTGAGCCGCCTAAAACCATTTTGAAGCCGTTGTAGTCCGGTGGATTGTGACTACCCGTGATCATGATTCCAGATTTGGCTTGTTGACCATTGATCTTGATATTGGTACCAAAGTAAACCATGGGGGTTGCCACAATCCCTAAATCAACCACATCAACGCCCACAGATAAAAGACCTTTGGTAAGACCTGACATCAGTTCTGGACCAGATAAGCGACCATCACGACCCACCACGCAAACAGTTTCACCGATTTCACGCATGGCACTACCAAAAGATTGACCAATCAGTTCAGCAACACTCGGATCTAATGTTTTATCAATGACACCACGAATGTCATAGGCTTTGAAAATGGATGGGGATAGTTCCATGAGCTCTCTGAGGGATTAAAAGTTAATATTTAAGAGTTGAGCCACTTGATACGAGCAGCCGTGATTTCATCAATGCCATCCAATGATGGATTGTCACCCTTGAGCGCGGCCTGAATTGGTTTGGCTAATTTTTTACCTAGCTCAACCCCTGGTTGATCAAAGCTATTCAGACCCCAAATGGCGCCTAAGCAAAGTGCACGGTGTTCATAAAGTGCCAATAAGGCACCCAAATAGTAGGCGTCGAGTTTAGGTAGCCAAATCAAGTTGCTTGGGCGACCACCAGGACAAGAATCATAAGCAAACTCTTCTGCAGATCCATTCGCCAAAGCTTGCGCTTGGGCCAAACAGCTAGCAATCAAAGACTGATGGTGGTCTTTGGCTTCAGGTAAATCACTCATGGGCTGTTTGATCACAATCAAGTCCACTGGAATGATTTGCGTGCCTTGATGAAGCATTTGGAAATAGCTGTGCTGAGAATTACTACCCGCGCTACCGAACACCACAGGCGAAGTTGGATCACATGATTCGCCATTGACTGTGACACTCTTGCCATGACTTTCCATCTCTAATTGTTGCAACCACTCGGGAAAAAATCTGAGAGCGTGAGCGTAAGGCACAATCGCCTTGGCCGTGATGCCATGTTTGTGTTGATTGTGTATCAAGGTCAATGCCAAAGTCAGCGGCATGTTTTCTTTTGCGGGGGCATTCACAAAATGCTGGTCCATCGCATGAGCACCCGCTAAGAAGTGTTTGTAAGTGGCAAAGCCAAATTTAATGGCAATCGGAAAGCCAACGGCTGACCATACTGAAAAGCGGCCGCCAACCCAATCCCAAAATGGGTAAATATTCTCTGGGGCAATACCAAAGGCTTCAGCAGCTTCTGGGTTTGCAGTAATACCAATCAAACACTTTTTGAGTTGTGACGGATTTACTTGATGAAGCTTTAACCAATTGATGACCGTTTGAGCATTTCTCATCGTCTCAAGGGTGGTGAAAGTTTTGGACGTGATCAGAACTCTGGTGCTGCGTGGCTGAGCTTTTGCCAAGGTGGAGGCTAATTCAGCGCTGTCAACGTTGGCCACAAAATGCAAACGAATCGCTTTGCCCACATTGGGATTGACTTGATAGAGCGCGTCACACACCAAGCGTGGGCCCCAATCTGAACCGCCAATGCCCAAGCAAATCACATCGGTGATACCGATCAGCTGATTGCAAAAGCCTTCCATTCTTTGCCACACACTTTTCACCGACGGCATGACATCTTCGCCATCAACCATCATTGCTTGATCTGACAGATTTCTAAGGGCTGGATGAAGGGCTGATCGACCTTCCGATTGATTAACAGCACTGCCTGAAAAGATTGCATCGCGTTTTTCAAAAACACCACGCTTGGCCGCCAACTTAAATAATTGTTGCCATTCGGCATCAGTGATTTGTTGGTAGGCAGTATCTAGAGTAAGGTCTACAGCACTAATTAATTTAGACATTTTCAAATTTTAACAAGTTTTAGCGTCTGTAAAATTAAAAAAAATGGTGCCTATTTTCAGATACCTTATAATCACGGCTGTTTTGGAAGCTTGGCAGAGTGGTTGAATGCAGCAGTCTTGAAAACTGCCGAGGATGCGAGTCCTCCGTGAGTTCGAATCTCACAGCTTCCGCCAGACCCGAAAGCCCCCTCGTTGAAAAGCCAGGGGGCTTTTTTTATAGCACCCCAAACTATCTCCAACTTTACTAGCTAAAGTATCCAACTATTACTTCAAAAACAACATCTGTAAATCATTCAGGTACTGAATACCCAATGTTGATGCTTTCAAGCTGCTTGGATCTTCACCCAGCAAACCTTTTTTCAAGGCTTGTTGTATCGGCCCATTAATGGCGCTGATTTCTAAACCAGTTCTTTCTTTGAATTCATGGGTGGGCACACCATCGATCAACCTCAAAGTGTTGAGCATGTATTCAAAAGGTAAATCATCCTTACTTAAGATGCGCTCTTCAATCAGGGCATGACCTTGATCGAA
>JBFZCN010000220.1:0-2616 GCA_041307985.1 Burkholderiales bacterium | reverse complement strand
GATCTAAACGCTGTGCTTCCTTATCAATTCTTTGACTAACACGCGTTGACATTTTTTGACTAAGCGTACTCAGGTCTTGAAGTAAAGCTTGTCGATCAGGCGTGACTAACTCTGCGGCACCTGTGGGTGTTGGAGCTCGTAAATCAGCCACAAAATCTGCGATGGTGAAGTCTGTCTCATGCCCGACCCCAGAAACCAAAGGAACCGGAGATTGCGCAATCACTCGGGCCAAACCCTCATCATTGAACGCCCATAAATCTTCAATGCTGCCGCCACCTCTGACCAAGAGGATGACATCAATCTCATCGGCTTTATGAACTGCATAAGCGGCCTCCAGAGCTTTGATCAGAGCTGGGGGTGCATCAACCCCCTGGACCAAGCTCGGAAAGATTGTGACGGGTATGTGAGGCGCTCTCCTGGCCAAGGTACTAAGTACATCTTTCAAAGCGGCCGCTTGGGGTGATGTGATGACTGCAATGCGTCTAGGGTGTTTGGGCAGTGAACGCTTGGCATCCTCATCAAACAGACCCTCTTTACTCAACTTCTCTTTGAGCTTCAAGAAGGCTTCATACAAACCACCCTGGCCAGCCCTGCGCATCATGCCGACGTTTAACTGAATGTCTCCGCGTGGCACGTACATAGAAATGTTAGCGGCCACTTCAACTAAATCGCCTTCTTTAGGTAAAAAGCCTACTTGGCCATTCCTACCACGGAACATGACGCAACGAATTTGACCTTCGGCATCCTTTAATGAGAAATACCAATGCCCGCTGTCATAAGCTTTGAAGTTGGAAACCTCCCCTCGAACCCATACGCTGCCAATACCCTCTTCCAAAACACTGGCAATCGCGCGGTTCAGATCTCCAACACCGATAATTTCTTTTGATATTTCCGTCATTTGTCCAAGTCAAATTAGTAACTACATGGCTTCGCGGTTAAAAACTATCCACAGGGCCTATTAAAAACTGGGGCATCTTCCTCAAAATCCGATCAGAATCAATCATAATCATGCAAGTTATTGATTTTAATATAAATATTCAATTTATAACTTTTGAAAATTCGAGTGCACAACAAAGAATCAAGGGCTTAGCACACATCTTAAAGAAAGTTTTTCACATAGTTATCCACAAGCTTGATGCATTTTCCCGCTGACCTTTGAGTCCCACGCAACTCCATCGTTTAAAGTATAGGGTATGTACACAATTCTCATTGCAGCTGGCTGGCCAGTTTGGCCTTTATTGATCATATCCATCCTTGCTTTAGCGATTCTTTTGGAAAGAATCTGGTTTTTACAGGCAAAGCGGATCACACCACCTCAGTTATTAGAGGGTGCCATCCAATTGGCGAGTTCTGGTGCCCTAAAACAGGCCAAAACCGCTCAGGATGCAACAAAAGCGTTATCAGATGCTGCGCCCCTTGGTCAGATTTTGGCAGCAGCCTTGTTAGAAAAAGCGCAAGGTGGCTCAGAAGAAAAAATCATTGCAGCGATGCAAGATGCTGCTGAATCCGTCACTATTTTGTTAGAACGCTATTTAGGTGCCCTAGCAACGATTGCAACGATTGCGCCTCTTTTAGGTTTGTTTGGTACGGTGGTTGGCATGATTGAAATTTTTGGCAGTCATCAAGGTGTTGGTGCCAATCCTCAACAATTGGCAAACGGTATTTCAATTGCCTTGTACAACACCGCCTTTGGCTTGTTGATTGCTATTCCTGCATATGCAGGCTGGAGAGGTCTCAAAGCCATGGCTGAAAAGCGCCAACGTGAGTGTGATGTGGCTGCAAAAAAATTACTCGCTCACTTGAACAGTATTTGATCGAGCCACCATGCTTTTTCGTCAAAACAATCGCAGCTTTTTCTCCCCAGGAAAATCAAGCGCTCCCAACAGTCAGCAACAAGCTCCAGAAATCAACTTAATTGCTTTCATCGATGTGCTGTTGGTGATATTGATTTTCTTGATGATTTCCACCACCTTCACACGCTATCAAGAATTATCTATCACCTTGCCAGCGGCTGATGGAGCTGCATCAAGAAGCCAACCAAAAGATATCTCCGTTGCCATCTCCTCCGATGGTCGAGTAGCGATTGATGGCAAACGAGTGGCCATCGAACAACTGGCACAAAGTTTGAGTCAATCAGCAAAAAACACTGGTGGTGACAATGGTCCCATGGTGATCATTGCTGCCGATGGTAAAGCACCTCATCAAGCGGTGATGCAAGTGATGGAAGCTGCGCGCAATGCAAATTTACCGAACATCGTGTTTGCTACTCAATCAAAGTCAAAGTAGCATTGGCATCATGAGCCAACAAAAACTTACTCAAGACACACAACATCTACAAGCTCCCGCTTTTTGGGAAAAAAGAGGTTTAAAAGCTTTGTTGTTGTGGCCTGCATCTGTTTTATTTGGCTGGCTCACAACTCTTAGAAAAGCTCTGTATGGCATAGGCATACTCAGAAGCCAGACCATCTCTCTACCACTTGTGATTGTTGGCAATATTCGTGTGGGCGGTACCGGAAAAACTCCAACCGTTTTAGCCATTGCAAAAGCTTTACATCTTCAAGGTTTCAAGCCAGGGATTATTTCTCGTGGCTATCAAAGTAAGTCATCAAACGCTAG
>JBFZCN010000219.1:0-4733 GCA_041307985.1 Burkholderiales bacterium | reverse complement strand
GATAAGATTGATCACTGGATCAATGAAGCAGTTCGTTCAGCTCTGGTCAATCTAGACTCACGGCCTGCCCCTGCAGGACCTATGACCGTTGTGTTAGGTCCAGGCTGGCCAGGCGTATTGCTGCACGAAGCCATCGGCCACGGCCTTGAAGGTGACTTCAATCGCAAAGGATCCTCAGCGTTCTCAGGCAAGATAGGCCAGCGAGTCGCTGCCAAGGGTGTCACGGTGGTGGATGACGGGACCATTCCAGGTCGACGCGGCTCTTTATCAGTTGATGATGAAGGTACACCCACTCAATGCACCACATTGATTGAAGATGGGGTCTTAAAAGGTTACATACAAGACAGTCTGAATGCGCGTCTCATGAAAATGCCAACGACCGGCAATGCCAGACGTGAAAGTTATGCATCCCTACCAATGCCACGCATGACCAATACTTATATGTTGGGTGGCAAAGAAGATCCTCAAGAAATCATTGGCAGCATTAAAAAAGGTCTGTATGCCGCCAATTTTGGTGGTGGGCAAGTAGACATCACCAGTGGCAAGTTTGTGTTTTCAGCGTCCGAAGCCTATTGGGTTGAAAACGGGAAAATTTTGTACCCCGTCAAGGGAGCTACCATCATTGGTAACGGCCCTGAATCCCTCAAAGATATCAGCATGATTGGCAATGACATGGACTTGGATAGTGGCATCGGTGTTTGCGGCAAAGAGGGCCAAAGCGTGCCAGTCGGCGTTGGCCAGCCCACACTGAGGATTAATAATATGACGGTTGGCGGAACCGCTTAATCACTAAAACAAATAAAACTGTGCTACATTAACCCCATGTCTGCAAATAAATTTTATTTCTTTTACTTTTGGTTCTCAGCCCACGGCGGTCGAGAGGCAGAAATTCAAGCATAAATTTCCAGCACTCAAAATAACCGCCGACACCAACGGCGGTTTTTTTTTACATATTTAAGAATGTCGGTATTAGAAAAAGGAGTTAATGAAATGGTTGATAAATCTCTCAGTACAAGAGACAGCTGGTATGCCAGCATTGATAAAACGTCAGAGACTGATGACGCCCGCATTCAAAATATCACGGTGCTACCACCGCCAGAGCATCTCATTCGCTTCTTTCCTATTCAGGGAACATCTGTTGAGAAATTGATCAGCAAAACCAGAAAGAAGATTCGTGACATCATGAATTTAAAGGATGATCGTCTTTTGGTGATCATTGGTCCTTGTTCCATTCACGACCCAAGTGCTGCGATTGCCTATGCTCATAAATTATTAGAGCAACGCAAAAAATATGAAGGCGAGCTAGAAATCGTCATGCGTGTTTATTTTGAAAAGCCTCGCACCACCGTGGGTTGGAAGGGTCTGATCAATGACCCGTACCTTGATGAAAGCTATCGCATTGATGAAGGCTTGAGAATTGCTCGCCATCTCTTGATAGAAGTCAACCGCATGGGTATGCCAGCTGGTAGCGAATTCTTAGATGTGATCTCCCCACAATACATTGGCGACCTCATTTCTTGGGGCGCAATTGGTGCCAGAACCACAGAAAGCCAAATTCACCGTGAACTTGCTTCTGGTATCTCTGCGCCGATTGGCTTTAAGAATGGCACTGATGGCAATATCAAAATTGCCACGGACGCGATTCAATCGGCCAGTCGCCCGCACCACTTTTTGTCAGTTCACAAAAATGGCCAGGTAGCGATTGTTGAAACAAAGGGTAATGTAGATTGCCACGTCATTCTTCGTGGTGGTAAAACCACGAACTATGATGAGGTAAGTGTGGCCAAAGCTTGTAGCGAGCTTGAGGCTGCCAAATTGCCAGCCTCATTGATGGTTGACTGCTCTCATGCCAACTCAAGCAAACAACATGAACGTCAGATTGAGGTGGCCAAAGACATTGCTGGGCAATTGGCTAAGGGCTCGAAACAAATTTTTGGTGTGATGGTAGAAAGTCATCTGTTTGCTGGGGCACAAAAATTCACGCCGGGCAAAGACAATCCTCAAGAACTCAAATACGCAACCAGCATCACTGATGCCTGTATTGGTTGGGATGACTCTTTGGATGTACTAGAGATTCTTGCAGAGGGCGTTAAAAAGCGTCGCAAGAAGTGATCTGATAGTTAACTAACTAAGCAATCAAGACCCTTCGGGGTCTTTTTTGTGGTGCCACAAAATATCTGTACCGCCTGCAGCTCGATTCAATACACGAGCTAAAACAAACAATAAATCTGAAAGTCTGTTGACGTATTGACGTGGCGAATCATGAATTGGCTCATGACGACCCAACTTCACAATTGAACGCTCAGCTCTTCGACAAACAGTTCTGCAAACATGGGCTTGTGCTGCAGCACGTGTTCCGCCAGGAAGAATGAATTCCTCTAAACGAGGTAAGCTGGCATTGTATTTTTCAAGCCAAACATCTAACTGAGAGACCTGTTCCTCTTTAAGCAAGGTGTAGTTAGGAATACATAACTCCCCACCCAAATCGAATAAATCATGCTGAACGGTGGAGAATAATTCTCGTAATTCAGTAGCAATGTCCTGAGGAATATCTTCGGTGATCAAGACCCCAATTTCTGAATTTAACTCGTCAACATCGCCCATGGCGCAGATTCTGAGATGGTCTTTGTCAACGCGTTGGCCATCACCCAAACCAGTGGTGCCAGCATCGCCTGTGCGTGTTGCAATTTGTGTCAATCTTTTACCCATATGACTGATTATATGGAAATGGCTAGAATAGAGCTAAACCATCAATAATCGAGACATATGAATACTGTTAACGAGAACTCTGAAGCTTTCATTAAAGCTCGCCAAGCCCACCTGGTTAAGGCTTTGAAGCCTCATTTACCCGAGCACGCTCTTTTATGGGAGCCCGAAGACACAATTCCTTATGAATGCGATGGTTTAGCGGCTTACCGCCAAATGCCTTTAGCAGTTGCCCTTCCAGAAACTGAAGCCCAAGCCATTGAAATCA
Organism: Burkholderiales bacterium; assembly: GCA_041307985.1. Taxonomy (GTDB): domain Bacteria; phylum Pseudomonadota; class Gammaproteobacteria; order Burkholderiales; family Burkholderiaceae; genus Polynucleobacter. The sequence goes on along the minus strand of JBFZCN010000219.1, from coordinate 1,759 downwards.
TCAAGGTTTGCAAAGATCTTCAGGTGCCGATTGTCCCAAGAGGAGCAGGAACCGGTCTTTCAGGTGGCGCTATGCCGATTTCTCAAGGTTTGGTGTTATCACTGGCAAAACTCAAAAAAATCATCCATGTTGACCCTATTGCCAGAACCGCAGTGGTGCAACCCGGCGTTAGAAATTTAGCCATTTCTGAGGCGGTCGCAAAACATGGCTTGTATTACGCTCCAGATCCGTCTTCTCAAATTGCCTGTTCAATTGGCGGCAACGTCAGTGAAAATTCTGGTGGAGTTCATTGCTTAAAGTATGGTTTAACGCTTCATAACATCCTCAAGGTGCGCGGCATTTTGATGTCTGGTGAAGTGGTTGAGTTCGGCAGCCTAGCACCTGATGCGCCTGGATTAGATTTGATCTCAATCTTGGTTGGCAGTGAGGGCATGTTGGCAGTGATCACTGAGGTCGTAGTGAAGTTGGTACCTAAACCTCAATTAGCTCAGGTCATCATGGCCAGTTTTGATGACGTAGAAAAAGGCGGTAACGCAGTTGCTGCGATCATTGCGGCAGGCATCATTCCAGCAGGTCTAGAAATGATGGATCAAGCTGCCACACGCGCCGTTGAAGAGTTTGTTCATGCTGGTTACGATGTGAATGCGGCGGCCATTTTGTTATGCGAATCTGATGGCACACCTGAAGAAGTGGCTGAAGAAATTGAACGCATGACAGCTGTTCTAAAAAATAGTGGTGCCATCCGCATCCAAATCTCGCAGAATGAATCCGAGCGTCTTAAGTTTTGGAGTGGTAGAAAAAATGCTTTCCCTGCCGCCGGTAGAATTTCTGCCGACTACTATTGCATGGATGGAACAATTCCCCGTCAACACATTGCCACCTTGTTAAAACGCATTCAGATCATGGAAAAGAAATATCAACTTGGCTGCATGAACGTTTTCCATGCAGGCGATGGCAATATGCACCCCCTCATCATGTTCAATGGCTCAGATAAAGACGAGTGGCACCGTGCCGAAGCATTTGGCAGTGACATTTTAAGAACCTGCGTCGAATTAGGTGGAACCATCACTGGTGAACACGGCGTAGGTATTGAGAAGATCAATGAGATGTGTGTTCAGTTCAGTGATTCAGAGCGTGAACTTTTCTGGAAAGTAAAAGCGTCGTTTGATCCAGATAAATTGTTGAACCCTGATAAAGCAATCCCAACACTCAATCGCTGTGCTGAATATGGTCGTATGCGCGTTACTGGAGGCGTTTTACCTCACCCAGAATTGGAGCGCTTCTAAATGAGTGACCAGTTATTAAAAGGATTTGCAGAGCAAATCCAAGGTGCAGTTCAAGCCAAGCAATTGTTGCGCATCACAGGCTCTGGCTCCAAGGATTGGTTGGGTGGTGAACTCAAGGGCACCCCCCTATCAAGCAAAGACTATCAAGGTGTGGTGAGTTATCAGCCAGATGAGTTGGTGATCACAGTCAAGGCTGGTACTCCAATCAAGGAAGTTGAAGCAATCCTTGCGGAAAAGAATCAACAGTTCTCATTTGAATCTCCTCACTTTGGCGCCAATGCCACCATTGGCGGCATGGTTTGTGCGGGCTTAGCCGGTCCTGGGCGTGTGAGCGCTGGCAATCTCAGAGATTTTGTTTTGGGCGCGAAAATCATGGATGGTCAAGCTCAAATCATGAACTTCGGTGGTACCGTCATGAAAAACGTTGCCGGCTATGATGTCTCAAGATTAATGCCAGGTTCATTGGGTACTTT
>JBFZCN010000218.1:0-3358 GCA_041307985.1 Burkholderiales bacterium | reverse complement strand
ATGGCGTTCGTTTAGAAAAAGTCCTTACCCTTGAGAGTGGCTCCTACGTTGTTGACGCCAAGCACACCATTAAAAACTTGAGCAACCCTTCAGCAGATTTAACGCTGTATGCAGAATTGGTTCGTGACGATGGCAAACTAGAAGAAAGTATGTTCTACGCGACGTTCACCGGCCCAGCGCTCTACACAGATGCAGAAAAGTTCCAAAAAATAGACTTTTCTGATATTGAAAAAAATAAAGCAAAGCTACCTGGCTCTCAGCAAAAAGATAGCCCAACTTGGGTTGCCATGGTGCAGCACTATTTTGCCTCCGCATGGATTCCATCTAATAATTACCAAAGAGACCTGTATGTGGGCAAATTGGAAAATAATCAGTACAGAATTGGCGTTCAATCAAAACTGGAAACATTGGGTGTTGGTCAAGAGAAAACAGAAACACTTAAATTATTTGTTGGCCCTCAAGAAGAGCACGTATTAGAGAAAATCGCCCCGGGTCTAGAGTTGGTTAAAGACTATGGATGGTTCACCATTTTGGCTAAACCAATTTTCTGGTTGCTTGAAAAAATTCATGCATTGGTGAATAACTGGGGATGGTCAATCATTCTTCTGACCATGTTGATCAAGTTGATTTTCTTCCCCCTATCCGCAGCAAGCTATAAGTCAATGGCTCGCATGAAGTTGGTGCAACCGCGCGTCCTTGAATTAAAAGAGCGCCACAAGGGGGAGCCACAAAAACTTAATCAAGCCATGATGGAGATGTACCGTAAAGAAAAAATCAATCCTTTGGGCGGGTGCTTCCCGGTGTTGATTCAGATCCCTGTTTTCATTGCTCTCTACTGGGTCTTGTTGTCTTCCGTGGAGATGAGAGGGGCCCCTTGGTTGGGCTGGATACAGGACTTGTCAAAACCGGATACCTTATTTGGTGTTTGGTTTGGTGCGCCAATTGGCTTATTGCCAATCTTAATGGCCATCTCAATGTTTATTCAGACAAAACTAAATCCAACGCCACCGGATCCTTTACAGGCAAAACTCATGACGTTCATGCCAATTGCTTTCTCGGTGATGTTCTTCTTCTTCCCATCAGGGTTGGTTTTGTATTGGGTGGTTAACAACATCTTTGTCAATCGCACAACAGTGGCAAATTAATAGAATTTATGGCGGGACTAAAAAACCTGCTTGAGTATGATTCATGAGCGCGAACCAATCATTGCTTTAGCCACGGCTAATGGTCGCGCCAGCGTTGGAATAATTCGTTTATCGGGAACAGGGGTCTTGCAAATTAGCAAGGCCCTTTGTCTTAGAGAGCTGGCTCCAAGACATGCAACCCTGGTTCAGTTCAACGATGCCTCGGGCGACTTGATTGATGAAGGATTGGCCATCGCTTTTCCTGCACCAAATTCCTATACGGGCGAGGATGTTCTGGAGTTGCAGTGTCATGGCAGCTCTCATGCACTTAATCTGCTCCTCGATCACTGTCTTCAGCTTGGAAAAACCTTGGGCTTACGATTGGCTCGCCCAGGTGAATTCACGGAGAGAGCTTTTCTGAATGGAAAAATGGATCTGGCCCAAGCCGAAGCTGTTGCTGATCTGATTGATGCCAGAAGCGCCTTGGCTGCTAAAGGAGCGGCAAAATCTCTTAAGGGAGACTTCTCTAAAAAAATCGATGTTTTTTTAAATGCCTTGATTGAGATCAGGGCCTTGACTGAAGCAACCTTAGACTTTCCGGAAGAAGAAATTGATTTTATTGAGCAGCACGACGTCTTTAATCGATTAGAGAAAATTCTTGGGAACATACAAGAGGTAAAAAACGCTGCGCAACAGGGCTCAATTATTCGCGATGGTTTAACCGTGGTTTTGGTGGGCCAACCAAACGTGGGCAAAAGCTCTTTGATGAATGCGCTTGCGGGCGAGGACATCGCGATTGTGACAGACGTGGCTGGCACGACTCGCGACAGGCTTAAGGAAACTATTCTGCTGGACGGCGTTCCGCTTCACATCATTGATACCGCCGGCCTGAGGGAGACCCAGGATAGCGTAGAGCAAATTGGCATTGAAAGAACTTGGCAGGCAATCGAGCAAGCTGATTTGGTTTTGCACTTAATGGATCTGACCCAAGGATCCCTAATATCGACAGAAGACCAAGATTTAATAAGCCGAATCAAACACAAGACAGCCAAGAACGTTCCTATAAAAATTGTGTGGAACAAGCTTGATCAATCATCAAAGAAAAATGGCGATCTTGAAAACCAATTGTTCGTTTCTGCCAAAACCGGCCAAGGTTTGGAACAATTAAAAAGTGAATTGTTAAAAATTGCGGGGTGGCAACCAGAATCTGAGGGCGGCATCTTGGCAAGAAAAAGACACGTTGAAGCGCTCTTAAATGCAGAGCAACACATCAAGAATGCTTTGGTTTTGTTGAAGGCCCAAACCTCAGCCATAGAGTTGGCCGCTGAAGAAATGAGACTTGCTCAAGATGAGCTTTCGACCATTACCGGTCAATTTTTACCAGATGATTTACTGGGAAAAATTTTTAGCACCTTTTGTATCGGCAAGTAAGACGTGCCCATGCAATTCGATCAAGTTGTTTTGGCCGGGGGCGGCAACCGCTGCTGGTGGCAAGCCGGATTTTGGACTGCTCTGAACGAGGCCATTCCTCAGCGCCCGACAAAAATAGTAGCGGTGAGCGCTGGCGCCGCAACCGCCTGTTTGTTTTCAGCCAGGCCTGGCGACGAAGGTTCCCAGTGGGGCCTAAATTACTACGCAAAAGCGCTGGCCAATGTTTCAAGCAACGTTGATTGGCGAAATCTTTTTTCAAGCAAGCCGCTTTTTCCGCATTACCGTTTGTACGGGGCCGCCCTGGAAAATATTCTGGGCGACGGCTTTGAGCGAATTCAGGATGGCCCCGAGATTTTGATTGGCTTGGCTAAAACTCCAAGCTATTTAAGCCCGAAACTTTCTGTTGCCGTTGGCCTGTTGGCATATGAACTTGAAAAGAAATTTCAGCGACCACTCCATCCGCAGTCTGGCAAGCGCCTCGGCTTTTCAAGGCTGTTTGTTTCATCCAGATCGTGCACCAACATCAATGAGCTCATAGAAACAATTTTGCAATCATCATGCACCCCGCCATTTACACCGGTGATGTACCGCGACGGTCAGGCTATTTTGGATGGGGGCCTGATTGACAATGTGCCCATTGATGGGTTGACCCCGGGGATTTCGGGGGGCAAAAATCAAGAAGCCCTTGTTTTGTTAACCAGAAGGTATGGGCTGCCCAACCCCCTCATTCGAGAGCTGCCAGGCTTGCGGCTGACATACATTCAACCAAGCCAAAAAGTCCCCATCTCAAGCTGGGATTATTC
>JBFZCN010000217.1:0-2544 GCA_041307985.1 Burkholderiales bacterium | reverse complement strand
TCATTGCGCTACCCATTGATCGATGGTCAAGGTAACTTTGGTTCAAGAGATGGCGATGGTGCTGCGGCGATGCGTTACACCGAAGCACGATTAACCAAAATAGCCAGCTTGCTTTTAGATGAAATCGATGAAGGCACGGTTGATTTCATACCTAACTACGATGGTTCGATGCAAGAACCACGCTTGCTACCAGCAAGACTACCTTTTGTTCTATTGAATGGCGCTTCAGGCATTGCCGTAGGTATGGCCACAGAAGTGCCATCACACAACTTAAAAGAAGTCGCCAGCGCAGCAATTGCACTCATGAAGAATCCGAAAATCTCTCATGATGAATTGATGTCTTATGTGCCAGGCCCGGATTTCCCAGGTGGTGCGCAAATCATTTCTTCTCATGCAGAAATTTCACAAATCTATCAAACGGGTCGTGGCAGCTTAAAAGTCAGAGCCCGTTGGGTGATTGAAGACATGGCCCGTGGCCAATGGAAGTTGGTTGTGACAGAAATGCCACCAGGCACTTCAACACAAAAAGTATTGCAAGAAATTGAAGAGCTCACCAACCCGAAAGTCAAAGTTGGTAAGAAAACCTTAACGCCTGAACAAAACAATCTCAAGCAAACCATTTTGAGTCTTTTGGACTCTGTGCGCGATGAATCAAGCAAGGACGCTGCGGTTCGTTTGGTGTTTGAGCCAAAGACCAAAAACATCGATGTGAATGAATTCATCACAACCTTATTAGCTCACACCTCACTTGAATCCAATGCACCGATCAACTTGGTGATGATTGGCAATGATGGTCGACCGCGTCAAAAAGGTCTTGGCGAGATTCTGAGTGAGTGGATTGAGTTCCGCGTTGCAACTGTGACGCGCAGAACCAAGCATCGCTTGAGCAAAGTCAATGATCGCATTCATATCCTGGAAGGACGTCAATTAGTTCTTCTCAATATTGATAAAGTCATCAAGATCATTCGTGGCAGCGATGAGCCTAAAACTGATCTGATGACAGCATTCAAGTTATCTGAGCGTCAAGCAGAAGATATCTTAGATATTCGCTTGCGCCAGTTAGCAAGACTTGAGGCTATCAAGATTGAACAAGAGCTCAAAGAACTCAATACTGAAAAAGCGGACCTAGAAAGCATCTTGGGTAGCGATAGCAATATGCGTAAACGCATCGTCAAAGAAATCGAAGCTGACATGAAGACCTTCGGCGATGATCGTCGCACCATGATTCAAGAAGAGAAGAAAGCAATTGCTGAGACCAAGGTGATCGATGAGCCAGTCACTGTGATCGTTTCTCAACGAGGTTGGGTCAGAGCTCGTCAAGGTCATGAGCACGATCCGCAGCAATTCAGCTTCAAAGCAGGCGATGGTATGTATGGCACCTTTGAGTGCCGCACCACCGATGTGGTCCTTGGCTTTGGTAGCAATGGGCGCGTTTACTCTGTGCCTGTATCAGATTTACCGGGTGCCAGAGGTGATGGATCACCATTGACCGGGTTTGTGAACCTAGCAGCCGGCACTCAGATGGTGGCTTACTACGCTGGGCACAATGACGATTTGCTCTTATTGTCGATGAGATCAGGCAATGGTTTCTTGGCCAATGTGGCAGATATGACAACGCGCAATAAAGCGGGCAAATCATTTGTGGGTGTGGATGCTAAATTTGCTCCTGGTGATGCCCCATTAGCACCAGCCAAAGTACAAGAAGGCATGAAGCAGGTGGCCTGCCTATCTGAAAATGGTCGACTCTTGGTCTTCTCATTGGATGATTTGAAGCGTTTACCAACAGGTGGCAAAGGCGTGATCTTGATGGATCTTGATAAAGCTGAGCGCCTTCAGTCTGCGATTGCAGTTGGGCCGTCAGGCGCTGTGATTTCTGGACTTGGTAGAGCAGGCAAACCAACGGAAGCTGCATTGGACGCAAAAACTCTTAAATCATTCATCGCCCATCGTGCTCGCAAGGGTCATGCATTAGAACCTAAGCTCAAAGATGCAAAGTTGATTGCTCAATAAATCAAACTACATCAATCAAAACTTTCATGAGTAAGAGCCCAAAAGGCTCTTACTGATCGAAATTCTGATTAACGCTTTTCTGTTGCTACCTCCAAGCCTTCGCTTGATCTGATAGATGTTTCTTGAAAATATTGGCAATCGGAGACAATTTTTTGCCCTTGGGTCTCACGATGTGCCAGCTTGATTCAATCGGAAAATCAGCACACTTCAAAATCGCTACTTCATTTTGAGTGCTCACCTCACTCAATGAGTACTTTGATAAAACTGCCAATCCCAAGCCACCAATCACAGCTTCTTTGATCGCTTCATTGCTGCCAAGCTCTAATCTCACATCTGGCTTGAACTTCAACCTCTTGAAATGAGCATCGACTGCCATTCTGGTACCAGAACCTTTTTCTCTAAAAATAAATTGCTCGTCTTTCAGACTTGTAATATCAATCAGTATTTTCTTGGCCAACGGCGAATGTTTTGGAGCAACCAATACCAGTGGATTGGGCATGCCCAATCCACTGGTATTGGTTGCTCCAAAACATT
>JBFZCN010000216.1:0-3878 GCA_041307985.1 Burkholderiales bacterium | reverse complement strand
TGCAGCGCTATGGCGTTGATCGTCAGCAGGCTCAGAGGGTGAGCAAAACCGCCCTGCATTTTTTAAGTCAATTTCCTGAGCCTAAATATGAGAACCGCAAAGATAATGAGCAGATTCTTGCTTGGGCTGCAAAATTGCATGAGATAGGCTTGAGCATCACGCACAACGGTTATCACAAGCACTCTGCTTATATTGCAACCCATGCTGATATGCCTGGGTTTTCAAAATTGGATCAAGCAAGACTAGCAGCGCTGCTCTTGGGGCACACGGGCAAACTTGGAAAAATATCCGTATCTTCTAATTACATCGATTGGCGCATGCTATTTAGCCTAAGGTTAGCGCATGTCTTGTGTCGTCGGAGAACGGATGAGGATATTTCTGAGATTGTTGTCAAAGAGCAAGAGGGTGGATTCATCGTGAATATTTCAAAATCCTGGACTAAAAAGAATCCGCTCACACAATTCGGCTTAGAAAAAGAATCGGCCGATTGGAAAAAAATCGGCCGAGAACTGACCATTGAAATTATCTGATCAAGCGATGCGTGTCGCTTGATCAGATATCAGCTGGTTTCAAACTTAAGAAGAAACTTAGTTATTGCCTAAAAAATGCTTGGCGTATCTTGGATGAATATCATCCAGTCTTAGCATTGTCAAAAAGTCAGCTGTATTAAAGTCTGGATCCCATGCTGGATTGCCACAAACTTTTGCACCTAATCTGAGGTAGCCCTTGATCAATGCTGGTGGCTCAACTTCTAAGTTGCTGTTTAACTCTTCGATTGGTAAGGCCAAACGAGGAAACACGCGGTATTCAACACCCGTCAGGTGTTGCTCATTGCTCAACATTTTGGCCAAGCTGGCTGCGTAGTGGCCGCCATCCGCCATTTGCACGCTCGCACAGCCCAACATCACTTCATATTCATTCTTTTTCATGTACTGACCAAGGCCACTCCAAAGAGCCATGATGACTCCGCCAGAGCGGTAGTCACGGTGAACGCAAGAACGACCCACTTCAACCATTTTGTGGCGCAAGTGTCTTAAGCGTGTTAAATCAAATTCTGAATCTGAGTACAAGCAACCCATTTGTTTTGCTTGGTGCGGAGGTAAGGCTCTGTATGTGCCGATTACTTTAAGTGTTTCATTATCACGAACAATCAAATGATCACAAAAACTGTCAAAAATATCTACATCCAAACCTTCTTTTGAGGGTTTGAGATTAGCGCCCATTTCTTCTGCAAACACTTTATAACGCAGACGTTGAGCTTCTTTCACTTCATCTTGATGTCTTGCCCAGCTAACACTGATGGGGGCAGCTTTGTTGGTTTGAACAGCCGGCGCCTCAATATTCTTCTTATTTTTTTTAGGGACTGAGTTTTGCTGAATGCGAATGATTTTGTCTTTGATGATTTGATGAATGGGGGCAATTTTCTCAGACATGGTTTTCTTTAAATTCTTATTCAGAAAAGAGTCTGTGATCGAAGATAGTGGATTAGGTAAATCTCTCATTTATTTGCCTGTTTATTATTGATATGCCATCAATTTATTGAACAAATATGTCATGCTAATGACGGAGTTTTGACAGTTGTGTGACTATCAATAGGCTTTAGGTAGCCAAGAAATTGATTGCTGGCCACTTGCCAAGAAAACTTCTCGGCGTGAGCTCTGGCGACCTGACGAGGAATCTTGAGAGCTTCTAAACAGGCCTCGCGTAAATCAGAGTTCATAGCGCCTGATTGAGAGTTACCGATCACATCGATCGGTCCAGTCACTGGATAGGCTGCCACAGGAGTGCCGCAGGCCATGGCCTCAAGCAGTACCAAGCCAAATGTATCGGTTTTACTTGGGAACACGAACACATCGGCGGCTGCATAAACCTTGGCTAGCTTTTCTTGTTGTAAAACACCCAAGTAATGAACTTCTGGGTACTTCGCTTTGAGGCTATTCAAGGCAGGACCATCGCCCACCACCCACTTAGAGCCTGGTAATTTAAGCTCTAAAAATGCCTCAATGTTCTTTTCTACTGCCACACGACCAACATATAAAAATATGGGATGAGCGGTGTTGAGTTCTTTGGATTCTTGCATCGTAAAGATCTCTAGATCAACACCCCTGGTCCAGAGAACCACGTTGGTAAAGCCATAGGATTCTAAGTCGTCAATCACCACTTGGGTGGGTGCCATGACAGCCAAGGATGGATCATGGAACCAACGTAAAAATTTATAAGTGAGTGACAGTGGAATGCCTGTGCGGGCTTTGACGTACTCAGGGAAGCGCGTGTGATAAGCCGTTGAAAAGGGCAACTTATGTTTTAGTGCATAAGCCCTGGCAGCAATACCCAGAGGTCCTTCGGTTGCAATATGGATGGCATCTGGAGCAAAAGCTTCCATCTTTTGACGAACTTTTTTCCCTGGAAAAAGCGATAAAGAAATATCTGGATAAGTAGGGCATGGAATTGTTTTGAAATCCAATGGGGTGATCATGTCGATCGTGTGTCCCATTTTCTTCAACTCATGCATGGTTTGCTTGAGAGTTCTGACCACGCCATTGACTTGGGGTTCCCAAGCATCCGTCACAATCATGATGTTCATTTAATCGCCTCCAGTATTTGTTCTTGAGTCATTGATATTTCAGTTTTGGTCACGCTGATCGTGATAGTTTCAGAGTGGGTTATGGCCACAGGGTCAGGCAAGATGTGTGGCCAGTGAACAATTTTTAATGTGCCATTGCCTGTTTCAACCAAGGCCGTCAAACTTTCAACCCAATCACCATCGTTGCAGTAAAGCAAGCCATCGATCTCTCTGATTTCGGCTTTATGGATGTGGCCACAGACCACGCCATCGCAATTTCTGATTCGGGCTTCACGGGCCATGATCATTTCAAAGTCAGCAATAAAGCTCACAGCATTTTTGACAGAATGTTTCAAGTATTGAGAAAGTGACCAATACTGCATACCCATCCGAGCACGGATTTTGTTGAACCAGCGATTCACCCACAGGATGAACGTATACAAGGTATCTCCGACATAAGCTAACCATTTGGCGTACTGCATCACGCCATCGAAAAGGTCTCCGTGGGTGATCCAGAGGCGCTTGCCATCAGCAGTGATATGAATCACCTCATCCTCTACCTTGATATCGCCAAAGCTCATGCCAAAAAATTGACGGGCCATCTCATCATGATTGCCGGGTATATAAATGACCTCGCAGCCTTTTCTGGCTTTGCGGAGTAATTTTTGAACCACGTCATTGTGTGCTTGTGGCCAAAACCAGCGCTTTTTTAATTGCCAGCCATCAATGATGTCGCCGACCAAATAAATCTTGTCAGCATCATTGTGTTTTAAGAAATCGAGAAGATAATTTGCTTGGCAACCTGTGGTGCCTAGGTGAACATCAGAAATCCATATCGCGCGGTAATGATTCATGAGTTCACATTGGGCACGACCTATTTGAAACTATGATGTCAAATTGATGTCATATTCGTGACATAGAAATATGCCAAGATTCTCCAAATGAAACCTTTTTCCCTTGTCATCCATCTTGTATCTGCCATTTTGAAGTGCGCAGTATTTCCCGTATTACCAATCAAATTGCGCAAGAAGATGGTTCAGCATTGGTGCATTCGTTTGCTCAGAATACTGAAAGTGAAGGTGATCATTCATGGAGATCCTTCAACCTTATTGGGCACTAAGCCATATTTATTGGTATCTAATCACATATCTTGGCTCGACATTCACATCATCAACTCGATTCGACCTGTGATTTTTGTTGCCAAGGCAGATGTTTCAAAGTGGCCCATCTTTGGATATTTGGCCAGCATGTTGGGCACCATTTTTCTTAAAAGAGAAAAACTATCTGATATCAAGCGAGTGATTCAGCTCATGAA
>JBFZCN010000215.1:0-2725 GCA_041307985.1 Burkholderiales bacterium | reverse complement strand
CTCATGGGCCATGACCTCACCTTGGCGGGCATCCCAAAATGGATCACTCCAAGATCTCTGAATGCGATGGCTGGCAACTTTCTCTACCCACTGTGGTTCAATCTTCGCAATGGTTCTTGCAAACAGTCGACTGGTCTCTACCAGTTCTGAGGCCAAGATCCATGCGCCTGCTTTTTTACCAATCGTAGATCCCGGCCAAATATTTAGTTTGATCCCCCGAGCACCCTCATAAATGCCTGGCCCATGTTTTTCATCATCAGCTTTTTTAGCAATATTGCCCAGTAAACCTGTGAGCAAGGAAAGGTGAATTTGTTCAAACGTCGCGGGTGTTTGGTTTTCTTTCCAGCCCTGCTCGATTAACAAACGATGAAGCTGTCCATGGATGTCACGCCACTCACGCATTCTTCTAGGTGAGATGAAATGAGTCTTACACAGGTTGTCTAATTGTCGATTGCTTTGCTTGTTTACAAGAGCCTGATGATACCAATCCCACAACTTAACAAATGATAAGAATTCGGATCTTTCATCAGCAAAGACCTTATGAGCGGTATCAGCTGCTTGGGCGTGCTCCATTGGACGATCTCTTGGGTCTTGAGTGGCCATGGCCGTAGCAATGATCAAGACCTCTCTGAGCGCTTGGTGCTCTTTAGCAGCCAAAAGCATACGGCCTACTCTTGGATCTAAAGGCAAGGCGGCTAATTGCTTACCAATCGGTGTCAAGGCCCCCTGCCTTGGTCCATCAGACTCCATAGCGCCCAGTTCCTCTAGAAGCTGAACACCATCCGCAATGGCTCGTCCCAAAGGTGCCTCAAGAAATGGGAACTCTTGGATTCTAGGAAGCTTTAAAGCCCGCATCCGAAGAATCACAGCAGCCAAAGAACTTCTTAGAATTTCAGGGTCGGTGAATTTTGGACGAGCATTGAAATCGGCCTCGTCGTACAAACGGATACAGATGCCATCTGATACCCGCCCGCATCGACCAGCACGCTGGTTGGCTGCCGCCTGAGAAATGGGCTCTACCTGGAGTTGCTCAACTTTATTCCGATAAGAGTAGCGCTTGACCCTTGCCAAGCCGACATCAATCACAAAACGAATGCCTGGCACGGTCAAGGATGTCTCAGCGACGTTGGTGGCCAAGACAATGCGACGACCACCCCCGCCTTGAAAGACTCTCTCTTGCTCAGCCACAGATTGTCTGGCAAATAGGCTCAAGACATCTGGATGAAAGCGTTGATTCAACACATGGTCTTTACGAATCGCCTCAGCACAATCTCTGATCTCTCGCTCGCCAGGTAAAAACACCAAAATATCACCCGCTCCTTGAGCGCCATCTCGCCATAGCTCTGAAATTGCCTCGACCACTGCCTCAGGAATATCCTTGGGTTCTTTTTTGCCTGACTCCAATAAAGGTTTGTAGCGAAGCTCCACTGGAAAAAGCCGGCCACTGACCTCAATCACAGGCACTGGGTGCTCTTTTGAGCCGAAATGCTCTGCAAAACGCTGCGCATCAATCGTCGCTGAAGTAACAATCACCTTCAAATCTGGGCGCTTAGGTAATAACTGTCTTAAGTAGCCCAGCAGAAAATCAATGTTCAGGCTGCGCTCATGAGCCTCGTCGATGATGATCGTGTCATAGGCCTTTAACAGCGGGTCTCGTTGAGTTTCGGCCAATAAAATGCCGTCCGTCATGAGTTTGACTGAGGCAGTTGCAGACGTTTTATCCGAAAACCGCACCTGGTAGCCCACATCTTCGCCAATAGGGCTTCCCAGCTCTTGAGCAATCCGTTTGGCTGTAGAGGTTGCTGCAATGCGCCGCGGCTGTGTATGCCCAATCAACTGACCAGTGCCATTTGCCCGTCCGCGCCCCATGGCCAAACAGATCTTTGGCAACTGTGTGGTCTTGCCAGAACCGGTTTCTCCGCAGACAATGATGACCTGGTTCTGTTCTAAAGCATGGGTGATTTTCTCCCTCTGCCCAGAGACAGGTAAGCTTTCGGGAAACTCAATTTTTAAAAGTTTGGTTATTTTTTCTGGTTGCACCCTATAATTTTCCACTATGCCTACAAATCAAGTACAAAATAATTTTCCTTTCGTTGCGTGGCTTCGTGATGTGGCTCCCTACATCCATAGTTTTCGTGGCAAAACCTTCGTCATCGGGTTTGCGGGTGAATTGGTTCAAAAAGGTGGATTAGAGGCCCTGATCCAAGATGTGGCCATGCTTCATGCGATGGGCATGAGGATTGTATTGGTCCACGGTTCGCGTCCGCAGGTCCAAGAACAGCTTGATTTGAGAAAAGTTAGCAGCCGTTATGGCACAGGTGCGATGAGCGGATACAGGATCACCGATCCTGCAGCCCTTGAGTGCGCCAAAGAAGCTTCTGGTGAATTGCGCCTCGATATTGAAGCTGCATTTAGTCAAGGTTTACCAAATACCCCGATGGCCGGATCGCGTATTTCTGTGATTTCTGGCAACTTCATCATCGCCAGACCAGTGGGCATTGTTGATGGTGTGGATTTCATGCACACAGGACTGGTGCGCAAAGTTGATTCAGAATCCATTGCCCACTCTTTGGTAAACAACAAAATTGTATTGATGTCACCTCTTGGATTTTCACCAACGGGTCAGGCCTTCAATATTGCCTACGAGGATGTTGCCACCGCCACGGCCATGGCAGTCAAAGCTGATAAATTAATTTTCTTAACTGAATACAACGGCATCACTGAT
>JBFZCN010000214.1:0-5126 GCA_041307985.1 Burkholderiales bacterium | reverse complement strand
GATCATCAGCTTCAATGGTTAAATAGATTTCAAGCTCACTGGCTAAATCTTGTAACTCTTTTCTTAATCGCCACTCCCCAGGCTCAACGCAAACCAAATGAGTGAAGTTATTTTTTTGAATATGCTCTCGAAGAACTGACGCTATTGATAGCTTGCTTTCTCTCACATAGGTCAGTGTGTATTTTTTCTTTTCTAATACTTCTGCAAAATGGCGCATCGCCGATAAGAAAATAGCGATCTTGGCTTTATGTGTCCATACGTAATTGGCCTCAAATTCAGACTCAATCATGATCACTTCATCTTTAGACGCATCAAAATGATTAAAGGCCGAACTATCGGCCTTTAATTGATCCCCAAGAACTAAGACAAGTTTTTTCAAATCAACTATCTGAGCGCTTTTTGCGCCAACCTTTGACGTTTGCAGAAATATCTTGAAGCGCGGTCATGGCTGTCACCCCTTCAGGGGTACGCTTGCGCAATGCCTGATTATCGCCACCCACCCACAACTCGATTCCAGGTGCTAGCTTTGACTTGAGCTCATTCAAACCATCGACCACTTGGTTTTGATTCATTTGTGAAGAAAACGATAAAGCAATCACATCTGCTTTTTGAGCTCTTGCCGCTTGCGCAATTTCAAGAATAGGTGTTTGCGTTCCCAAAGACACACAAGAACATCCCTCTAAGGCCATCAGCGCTTCAGCCATCAAAAGACCTAAGCTATGAGGCTCTTGCGGGAATGTGGTCAATAAAATTCTTGGTCTAGCCTGCTCTTCATTTTGACCAATGTGGCCACGCGGCACTGAATTGATCGCCGTTCTCAATAAATGTTTGATTTGTTCTGTGAACAAATGTTCTTCGTGGATTTCCAACTTACCATTGGCCCAATACTCGCCAATGTTTCTAATCAGTGGTGCAACCACTTCAATCACAAAACGATCCAAACCAATCTTCATCAAGGTGGTGGAAAGCGCTAATCTCAAGGCCTCGGTTTGATGAGATCTCAATAAATCTAAATACCGATCCATTTCTTCTTGAGAAATGATCGACAAAGAATGTGTATTGGTTTCTGCCGCTTGATTACTTCTTGCGCTTAACTCTTTGAGTGCCTCTATTGGTAAAGGCACAATGCGCCCAGGACGGAATCCTGAGTCCAATAATCTTTTTAAAATTCGAAGTTTTTCGATTTGATCGGCTGGGTAAACGCGGTCGTCATTCTTGTCCCGAAGGGGCATTGGAAAGTTATAACGTCTTTCCCACACTCTGAGTGTGTCTTTAGCAATACCGGTATCTCGCTCTACGGCAGCGATACTCAGCATGTCTGGCATATTGGTAAACCTAACATTCATAAGGTAAAACTCAAGTTTGTCACCAAGTGAATACGTGGTATAGACGATTAAATTCTACACTGTCTTAGACATAATTTGCATTTATTTTGATTTATGCTTAATATTCACCCATATTGTTGATTTGCACTAGACAAACTTTCGAAATTGTCCATGGTAATCAACAAATATTGATAAAAATGGGTCGAGGAGACAAACCCAATGATGGTCGGAACTGAAAGTAGAACCAAGGTCCCGCAACAGGTGGCTAAAAGCCTGGGGGCTCACTTTTACAGAATGGCCTTTACAGCCCTTCTGTTGGTTCTGCTCATGTGGATTTTTTGGCCAAAGGAAGCTGTTGCGATGAATTGCTCAAAAACCCTGTCACACACATTTCTGAGGCTTCAAGATGAAGCACCTCAGAATTTATGTCAGTACCAAGGAAAAGTTGTCCTGGTTGTTAATACAGCAAGTTATTGCGGTTTTACGAGCCAATATGATGGTCTAGAGAAACTTTATAGTCAGTACAAAGACAAAGGTTTGGTCATTCTTGGCTTTCCTTCCAATGACTTTGGCAAACAAGAGCCTGGATCAAACAAAGAAATCGCCGACTTTTGCCACAATACTTACGGTGTGAAATTTCCAATGTTTGCTAAATCATCCGTCACTGGGCCTGATGTAAACCCACTTTTCAAACACTTGATTGAACAAACGGGCACAAAACCTCGTTGGAACTTCTATAAATATTTGGTAGATCGTCAAGGCAAAGTCGTTGAGGCTTATAGCAGCATGACATCGCCTAGTAGCTCAAAGCTTGTTGCCCAAGTTGAAAAGTTACTTCAGGAGAAAATGTAATGAACGCTCCAGAGAAGATTTTCCTTCCTGATGTTCAAGCAAGCCATGATGAGCGCAACATTGTTATTCAAAAAGTGGGCATCAAATCTGTGCGTCATCCCGTTCAGATTAAAACTAAGGCCGGCTCACAGGCGAGTGTTGCCATGATTGATATGACTGTGAAGCTGCCATCAGATGTCAAAGGCACCCACATGTCGAGATTTTTAGAAGTTCTACAAAATCAACATGCGCCCCTTGAATTTGATTCTGTAAAAACACTGATGAGCACCATGCTTGACCGCCTAGAAGCAACAGAAGGTCACATTGATATGAAGATGCCACTTTTCTTAAATAAAGTGGCGCCAGTGTCTGGTGTTGAAAGCTTGCTTGATTACGACTTGCACATCAAAGCAGCTTTTGAAAAAGGCGCTCTACGTTACACACTCCAAGTACAAGTGCCAGTAACAAGCTTGTGCCCTTGTTCAAAGAAAATTTCTGAGTACGGCGCTCATAATCAACGCTCACACATCGTGATCGCTGCTGAGATCACTGAAAATATGGATGCAGAAGATTTGATAAAAATTGCTGAACAAGCGGCTTCTTGTGAACTCTGGGGTTTACTAAAACGTCCTGACGAAAAATACGTCACCGAAAAAGCTTATGACAACCCTAAGTTTGTAGAAGATTTGGTCAGAGACATTGCTGTGGCACTTGATCACTCAGAAAAGGTCATTGCTTACGAAGTGTCATCAGAAAATTTTGAATCTATCCACAATCACTCTGCTTATGCATGGTTAGCCAAAGATAAACGACAAATCAATTAACCCTTTTAACCACAAGACATGAAGCCCGCTGAGCGCAGTTTCTCTCCCTCCCTTATTTATGCTCAGGGGTGTCTTGTGGTTTTCTTATTCAAAGCCAATGAAAGAGTCTTATGAAAATAGCCATCGTTGGCGCTGGTATATCCGGCCTTGGCTGCGCTTATGCCCTTAGTAAATTAGATAACTGCGAAGTTACCATCTATGAAGGTGGCAATCACATTGGTGGGCACAGCAATACGGTTGATCTAACACTCGATACACCATTGGGCAAAGTCAATCATGGTGTGGATACTGGTTTTTTAGTTTTCAATCAAAGAACTTATCCAAGACTGATTCGTCTATTCCATGAAATTGACGTAGAGATTGCCAAATCTGACATGTCTTTTTCTGTGTCCATCCCAAAACAAAATGGTGATGTCCTAGAGTGGTCAGGCACCAGCATTGATTCTTTATTTGCTCAAAGAAAAAATATCTTGAGCCCTTCGTTTTTGCGCATGGTCAAAGACATCATTCGATTCAATCGAATTTGTACAAAATTGGCAGCAGACAAACAATTGGACGAAATTGATCTAACTGTTGGCGAATTTATTAAAAAGCATGGTTTCGGTCAAGAATTTCAGGATTGGTATTTTTTACCCATGGTGGGTGCCATTTGGTCATGCCCAGTTTCTCAAATGCTGGCATTCCCAATTGCAACCATGATCAGATTTTGCTTCAATCATGGCTTAATTCAAATTGCTGATAGGCCTCAATGGCTAACCGTCAAAGACGGCTCAAGAGAGTATGTCAAAAAATTATGTGCTCATATTGAAAATAATGGTGGCTCATTCATACGAGAGCACGTCACGTCTGTTTCAAGAAATGCGAATCAAGTCAATATCAGCACTGCTCATGGCACTATCAGTTATGACCATGTGGTCATGGCCTGCCACAGTGATCAGGCTCTTAAAGCTTTAACAGACCCCAGTACTCAAGAAAACGATATTCTTGGTTCTGTTAAATATCAGGAGAATCGTGCTGTGTTGCATACTGATAGCTCTTTATTGCCGAAAGAAAAAAAATGTTGGGCAGCTTGGAACTATGCAAGTACAAAAAGTGAAAACCTCCAAGATCAAGAAGTGTGTGTTAACTACTTGATCAATCAACTGCAACCATTGCCAGAAAGCTGGAAAGATCAACCAGTGATTGTCAGCCTGAATCCTGTCATCGAGCCTAAGGCAGAAACAGTTCACGCAGATATTCAGTATGCGCACCCCGTGTTTGACCAGGCAGCCATTCTTGCTCAGCAGAACTTAACTTTGATTCAAGGTCTGAACAACACATGGTACTGTGGTGCCTGGACTGGCTACGGCTTCCATGAAGATGGTCTGCGTTCGGGCGAGCTTGTTGCTGAATCAATCCAGGAAATTTTAAGATCTCCAAGAAAATCACCGATTTCAGCATGAGCATTGCAAAAATTTGTTTTGGCCAAGTTCGACATACCCGCCTAAAACCTGCGATCAATAAGTTTGCCTATTCTGTCTTCACTTTGCGGATACCAATGCGCCAAAGAAAGATCAATCCCAAAGGGATATCTCAACTTGGCTTGGGTGATAACAAGCTTTCTTGGCTAACGTTCTATGACAAAGACCACGGCAGGGGTGAGAGCGACTCTCTTGAGTGGGCTCTTAATCTTGTCAATCAAGAAGGCATCACCGATGTTGATGGAGAAGTGTGGTTACAAACATTCCCCAGAGTCATGGGTTACGTGTTCAATCCAGTCAGCTTTTGGTTTTTTGAGAATCGCTCAGGCGAATTAAAGGCTATCTTAGCTGAGGTTAATAACACTTTTGGCGAGAGGCATTGCTACCTTTTGAGCAACCCGAACGGGCAACCCATTCAATGGGGTCAAAGCTTTTTGTCCAATAAGGTCTTCCACGTATCGCCCTTTTGCGAAGTCAAAGGGGAATACCAGTTCAGATTTTTCTCAAAACCAGAGTCTGGACAGCACATCGCCCGAATTGAATACCACCACCAGGGCCCCCTCCTGATGACCAGTATTAATGGAATTGAACAAGATATTGATTTAAAAAGTATCATTTGGTCTGCAATTAGATATCCGGCCATGAGCATTGGGGTGATTGTCAGAATTCATTGGCAAGCTTTACGT
>JBFZCN010000213.1:0-10660 GCA_041307985.1 Burkholderiales bacterium | reverse complement strand
GGCTACCAGCCAAGGCTGTGTTGCGGAAATTCTTTTTCGGGAAATTAGCTGAGCGCATGGTTTCAGCAACTTTACGATCAATGTCCAAAATGGCAGATGCAGGATCAGCCAATTCTGTTTTAACAGCATCGTGCAAAGCACCCATTTGAGACAACAACTCCCGCATATTCTGAGCGCCTGCGCCAGAAGCTGCTTGATACGTCATGGCACTCACCCACTCAATGGCGCCTTCACGGAACAAACCGCCCATCGCCATCAACATCAAACTCACGGTGCAGTTACCACCCACCCATAAGTTGCCACCTTTACCGATAGCAGCATCAATCACTGGGCGGTTCACTGGATCCAATATGATCACAGACTCATCAACCATGCGCAAGGCACTGGCCGCATCAATCCAATGACCTTTCCAACCAGCCGCACGAATCTTTGGATAAATTTCCTTGGTGTAATCGCCACCTTGACAAGTGATGATGATCTCGCAACGCTTCAATGCATCAATATCATCAGCTGAGTAAAGTTTTTTCTCATTCTTAGCCATCGCAGGCGCAGGACCACCAGCGTTGCTAGTGCTAAAAAAGACTGGCTCAATGAAGGCGAAATCGCCTTCATCTTGCATGCGCTGCATCAAGACACTGCCTACCATGCCGCGCCAACCTACTAATCCAACCAATGGAGTTGCCATCACCACACCTATATATTTAAAAAGTTTTTGTTAATTTTATTTTTGTTAATTTTGCCTATGAACCTGGGCTATCTATCTTACAGAGCTTTTAGAACTGCTTCACCCATTTCTTTTGTGCCCACCAATTGGCAGCCAGCCGTTTTAATGTCACCCGTTCGATATCCCTGGGCCAAGACTTTTTGCACGGCCGCCTCAATGCGGTTGGCTTGCTCAGCTTTACCTAATGAGTAACGCAACATCATGGCCGCTGACAAGATGGTCGCCAAGGGGTTTGCAATGCCTTTACCAGCAATGTCAGGTGCCGAACCATGACTTGGCTCATATAGGCCTTTGTTGTTTTTATCCAATGATGCGGATGGCAACATGCCAATTGAACCAGTCAACATCGATGCTTCATCAGACAAGATATCGCCAAATAAGTTACCAGTGACCACTACGTCAAATGCTTTTGGGGCTTTAACAAGCTGCATGGCTGCGTTGTCCACATACATATGGCTGAGTTCAACATCAGGATATTCTTTGCCGATGCGCGTCATGACTTCTCTCCACAACTGTGAAGTCTCGAGCACGTTTGATTTATCAACGCTGCACACTCGTTTATTGCGTTTTTTAGCCGCCTGAAATGCCACATGAGCAATGCGCTCCACTTCAGGCTCTGAATAACGCATGGTGTCAAAACCTTCGCGCGTGCCAGGGAATAAACCATCGGTGGCAGTACGAATACCCTTTGGCATACCAAAGTAAATATCGCCGTTTAACTCACGCACGATCAAGATGTTCAAGCCAGCAATGATTTCTGGTTTTAAGCTGGAAGCTTCAGTCAACTCTGGATAGCAAATCGCTGGTCTTAGATTGGCAAACAAACTGAGGTGTTTGCGTAAACCAAGAATCGCTTGCTCAGGACGCAGTTCACGGGCCAAGGTGTCATATTTCCAGTCACCCACTGAACCAAACAAAATGGCATCAGCTTCTTTGGCTAACTTCAAAGTATCTTCAGGCAAAGGATGGCCTTTGGCTTCGTAGCCAGCACCGCCCACTGGGGCAGTTTCCATTTCAAAAGATTCACCCAAGGCATTCAAGACCTTCACTGCTTCTGTAATGATTTCAGGGCCAATGCCATCACCTGGCAATACTGCAATCTTCATGTCAAACCTTTAAACAGGAAAAATTAAGGAAGCTTTGTCGCTAACCAAGGCATGCGCAGAACTCTTTCAGACTCATAAGTCTTGATTTTGTCTGCGTGTCGCAATGTCAAGCCGATATCGTCTAAACCATTGACCATACAATATTTTCTAAATGGTGCGATATCAAAATCATAAGCGCGGCCATCAGGCGCAATGACCTGTTGCTTTTCTAAATCAATGCTTAACTGATAACCATTGAAAGCTGCTGTTTCATTGAACAAATGATCGACTTGTTGCGCCGATAGAACAATTGGTAACAAACCATTTTTGTAACAGTTGTTAAAAAAGATATCTGCAAAGCTTGGGGCAATCACTGCTCTAAAACCATATTGCTCCAAAGCCCAAGGAGCGTGCTCACGAGAACTGCCACAACCAAAGTTTTGACGAGCCAAAAGAATGCTGGCGCCTTTGTAGCGAGATTGGTTTAATACAAATTCAGGGTTGATTGGGCGATTGGAGCAATCTTGACCGGGTTCGCCATGGTCCAAGTAACGCCACTCATCAAACAAGTTTTGTCCAAAGCCAGTTCTTTTGATTGACTTCAAAAACTGTTTTGGAATGATGGCATCGGTATCAACGTTCTCGCGATCGAGCGGAACAACCAAGCCTTGGTGAACTGTGAACTTATTCATTATTTAACCGGTGTAACGACCACGCCAGAATTTGGAGCTTCATTGCCAGAGTCAGACTTCTTAGACGTGTTTTTATCAACCACAGTTCCAAGGTTCTGAAGGTCTTGACCAATGCCTGAAATCGTATTGCAAGCCATCAGTGAAGTCGCCATCAAACAAGCAAGTACTAATTTTAAATTTCTCATATTTATTGTCTCCGGGGTTTACGCTATTTTACGAACATCAACAAAATGACCTTCTAAAGCTGCAGCTGCAGCCATGGCAGGGCTTACCAAATGCGTTCTTCCGCCATTGCCTTGGCGTCCCTCAAAATTACGGTTCGATGTTGAGGCACATCGCTCGCCAGGCTCTAGGCGATCAGCGTTCATGGCCAAGCACATTGAGCAACCAGGTTCACGCCACTCAAAGCCAGCTGCTTTGAACACACGATCCAAACCTTCGCGTTCAGCTTGCTCTTTCACCAAACCAGAACCAGGAACAACCATGGCCAATCTCACCGTGGGCGACACCTTCTTGGCAATGCGCTCAACAACCCTGGCAGCAGCGCGGAGGTCTTCAATACGGCTATTGGTACAAGAGCCAATGAATACTTTATCAACCATGATGGCTTCGATTGCCGTATTTGGCGTGAGTGCCATATAGCTCAGCGCTCTTTCCATGGCTTCACGCTTGACCGGATCTTTTTCTTTTTCAGGGTCAGGCACTTTGTCTTCAATCGATAAAACCATTTCTGGTGAAGTGCCCCAAGTCACTTGAGGCTTGATGTCTTCAGCGCGCAACTCAAGCACACGGTCAAATTGTGCACCTTCATCGGTGTGTAATTTTCTCCAATACTGCAATGCTTGACGCCAAGCTTCACCCTCTGCCGGAGCATAAGGACGACCCTTGACGTAGTTGATGGTGGTTTCATCAACGCCCACAAGACCTGCACGAGCGCCTGCCTCGATTGCCATGTTGCAGATCGTCATGCGACCTTCCATGGACAAAGCGCGGATCGCTGAACCAGCGAACTCAATGGTGTAACCCGTACCACCAGCAGTGCCGATCTTGCCAATAACTGCTAGAACAATGTCTTTTGCAGAGCAACCCAAAGGCAATTGACCTTCGACTCGCACCAACATATTTTTACTTTTCTTCATGAGCAAGGTTTGCGTGGCCAACACATGCTCTACTTCGGATGTTCCGATGCCAAACGCCAATGCGCCAAAAGCCCCATGGGTGCTGGTATGAGAATCACCACAAACAACTGTCATGCCAGGCAAGGTGGCACCCTGCTCTGGTCCAATCACGTGCACGATGCCTTGTCGCTTATCGTGCATTTTGTATTGTGTGATGCCAAATGCATCGCAGTTCTTATCCAAGGTGTCGATTTGTAAACGCGACACAGGATCTTTGATACCTTCTGAACGATCGGTTGTAGGAACGTTGTGATCAGATACCGCCAAATTCGCTGAATTTCTCCAAACTGGGCGTTTTGATAAAGACAAACCCTCAAAGGCTTGAGGGCTGGTTACTTCATGCAATAACTGTCGGTCAATGTAGAGGACAGTCGTACCGTCCTCTTCCATATGAACCACATGGTCATCCCACAACTTGTCATACAAAGTACGAGCCATGAATCTTCCTAATTAACGCTTTGCAATTGGTTGAACAGCACGTGTTGGGCTACCAACAAACAACTGACGTGGACGACCGATCTTGTATTCTGCATCAGTGATCATTTCTTCCCACTGTGAAATCCAACCGACTGTTCGTGCAAGAGCAAAAATACAAGTGAACATTTCTGTTGGAATGCCTAGTGCACGCTGAACGATGCCTGAGTAGAAGTCAACGTTTGGATATAGCTTGCGACTCACAAAGTACTCGTCTTCCAAAGCAATCTTCTCAAGTGTCATCGCAAGCTTGAACAATGGATCGTTTTCTAAGCCAAGTTCTTTTAACACTTCGTAACATGTCTCACGCATTAATTTGGCGCGTGGGTCAAAGTTTTTATAAACACGATGGCCAAAGCCCATCAAACGAACACCAGAGTTCTTGTCCTTTACTTTGGCAATGAAGTCATCGATCTTCTCAACGCCGCCATTGGCCTGAATCTCTTCTAACATTTGCAAGCAAGCTTCGTTAGCCCCGCCGTGAGCAGGACCCCACAAGCAAGCCACACCAGCAGCAATCGCAGCAAATGGGTTGGTGCCAGAAGAACCGGTCAAACGAACGGTTGAGGTTGAAGCATTTTGTTCGTGATCAGCATGCAAAATGAAAATGCGATCCAAAGCTCTGACCAACACATCATTCACCTTGTATTCTTCACAAGGGGTTGCAAACATCATTTGCATGAAGTTGGCCGTGTATGAAAGATTGTTCTTTGGGTAAATCATTGGCTGGCCAATTGAATACTTGTAAGCCATGGCTACCAAGGTTGGCATTTTTGCAATCAAACGAAATTGTGATATTTCACGTTTGTGTGGATCATTGATGTCCAAACCATCATGATAGAAAGCCGCCATACCGCCCACCAAGCCAGTCAATACGGCCATTGGGTGAGCATCTCGGCGGAAACCGCGCAAGAAGAATTGCATCTGCTCGTGCACCATGGTGTGGTGCATGACCACATGATCAAAGTTTTTCTTTTGAGCTGCGTTGGGCAATTCGCCCTTTAGCAATAAATAGCAAGTCTCTAAGAAGTCACAGTTGGTGGCCAAGTCTTGAATCTGGTAACCACGGTAGAGTAACTCACCTTTATCACCATCGATGTAGGTGATTTTTGAGTTACATGCAGCAGTAGACATAAAACCTGGGTCATAAGTGAACTTGCCCGTTTGACCATAAAGTTTGCGTATATCAATCACGTCAGGGCCAACCACTCCCTTGTAGATTGGTAACTCAATGGCGGGTGTGCCATCAGAGAAGGATAGCGTGGCATTTTCATTTGTTGAGTTCATTTTTCATTCCCTTATACGCGTTTTTGTTTTTAGCAAACTAACAAGCTTTATTCCCAGCAACTGCTCATAGAAATGACTCATTTCTAACTGGGCGCAACATGGCTAGGACACGATGCACACCTTCGTTCGCAAGTTCCCCCTCCGGTTCCTTGCGACGCAGTAACAAATCCATTAAGTCATTGTCACTTAAATCCAACAACGTATTGAGAGGCTCTAAGTCTCTCTCTTCAATCTGATCATGGAAGCGCTCAAAGAAGCGCTCCATCATCAAATCATTTTCTAGCAAACCTCGTCGTGCGCGCCAACGCAAGAGTGACAAGGTTTCAGATGGTATCGGCATTAAACAGCTCGTCGAACCATTAACTCTTTGATCTTACCAATCGCTTTTGTTGGGTTCAATCCTTTAGGGCAAACATCCACACAGTTCATGATGGTGTGGCAACGGAACAAACGGTATGGATCTTCTAAGTTATCCAAACGCTCAGATGTCACTTGATCACGACTATCAGCAATGAAGCGGTAAGCCTGTAACAAACCAGCTGGGCCCACAAACTTATCAGGGTTCCACCAGAATGATGGGCAAGCGGTTGAGCATGAGGCGCACAAGATGCACTCATACAAACCATCCAACTCTTCGCGCTCTTCTGGGCTTTGCAAACGCTCCTTCTCAGGAGGTGGCATGTCGTTCACCAAATAAGGACGAATCGAGTGGTATTGCTTGAAGAACTGAGTCATGTCAACGATCAAGTCACGCACCACTGGTAAACCAGGTAGCGGGCGCAAAGAAATCTTCTTTGGCAAAGTCAACATATTGGTCAAACAAGCCAAGCCATTCTTACCGTTGATGTTCATGGCATCAGAACCACAAACACCTTCACGGCAAGAGCGACGGAAAGACAAAGTCTCATCCATCTTCTTTAGCTTCATCAGCGCATCTAACAACATGCGCTCTGAACCATCCAACTCCACTTCATAACTTTGCATGCGTGGCGCCGCATCGACTTCTGGATCGTAACGGTAGACTTCAAATATACGTGTATCGCTCATGTTTCTTCCTTAATACTTTTAGAAAGTACGAACTTTTGGTGGAATAGATTCGACTGTTAGCGGAGTTAATTTCACAGGCTTGTAATCAAGCTTGTTACCTTCGCTGTACCAGAGTGTGTGCTTCATCCATTGCTGATCGTTGCGCTCAGGGTGATCATCATGCGCATGTGCGCCACGACTTTCTTTGCGAGCAGCCGCTGAAACCATGGTGGCATTAGCCGCTTCAACCAAATTCTCTAATTCAAGAGCTTCGACGCGAGCAGTGTTGAACACTTTTGATTTATCTTTCAAGTGAATGCTCTTAGCGCGCTCAGTGATGGCTGCCATTTTGGTAACGCCGCCATCCATGATTTCTTGTGTGCGGAACACGCCACAATGCTTTTGCATCGTACTGCGAATGTCATTGGCCACATCTTGTGTGTACTCACCAGACGTTGAATTGTCTAATTTTGCCAAACGTGACAATGAACTATCAGCAGCGTCCGCTGGAAGTGGCTTGAACTCTTTTTGCTTCAATGCTGTATCAACCACGTGATTACCAGCAGCGCGGCCAAACACCAACAAGTCTAACAATGAGTTAGTACCTAAACGGTTTGCGCCGTGGACTGATACACAAGAACACTCGCCCATCGCGTAGAAACCATTGATCACTTCATTGGGGTTGCCATTCTTAGGCGCAACTACTTGACCATGAATGTTGGTTGGAATACCGCCCATCTGATAGTGAATCGTTGGCACAACTGGGATCGGATTCTTTGTCACGTCCACGTTAGCAAAGTTGATACCAATCTCGTAAACAGATGGCAAACGCTTGTGAATCGTATCGGCGCCCAAATGAGTCAAGTCGAGTTCAATGTAGTCTTTGTTAGGACCGCAGCCACGACCTTCTTTGATCTCTTGGTCCATGCAGCGAGAAATAAAGTCTCTTGGCGCAAGATCTTTTAGAGTTGGCGCATAACGTTCCATGAATCGCTCACCAGAGCTGTTCAAAAGAATCGCACCTTCACCACGACAACCTTCGGTCAACAACACACCCGCACCAGCAACGCCGGTTGGGTGGAATTGCCAGAACTCCATGTCTTCTAGTGGTACACCAGCGCGTGCTGCCATACCCATACCATCACCTGTGTTGATGAAAGCATTCGTTGACGCTTGCCAAATACGGCCAGCACCACCGGTTGCAAACATCACGCACTTGGCCTGAAGAATATGCACTTCTCCAGTTTCCATTTCTAAAGCAGTCACACCAACCACATCGCCTTCAGAATCACGGATGATGTCTAAGGCCATCCACTCAACGAAGAAGTGTGTCTTGGCACGCACGTTACGCTGATACAGCGTGTGCAATAAAGCGTGACCAGTTCTATCAGCTGCAGCACAAGCACGTTGCACAGCTTTTTCGCCGTAGTTTGCTGTGTGACCACCGAATGGGCGCTGATAAATTGTGCCATCTGGATTGCGGTCAAAAGGCATACCAAAATGCTCTAACTCGTAAACCACTTTTGGAGCTTCACGACACATGAACTCAATCGCATCCTGATCACCTAACCAGTCAGATCCTTTGACTGTGTCAAAGAAGTGATAGTGCCAATTGTCATCACTCATATTGCCCAATGAAGCACCGATACCACCTTGCGCTGCCACTGTGTGTGAACGTGTTGGGAAAACCTTGGAAAGAACTGCAACGTTTAAGCCAGCTTCAGCCAATTGCAATGAAGCTCGCATACCGGCACCGCCGGCGCCAACGATAACAACGTCAAAACGACGTGTCGGTAATGCTGTCTTGATGGCAGCCATGCGTTACACCCTCCAAAGGATTTGAGCGGTATAGCCAAAACAAGCGATCAGCCATAACGCGGTTAATACGTGCAGTGTCAAGCGAATACTCACTGGCTTGATGTAGTCCATCCAAATATCACGCACACCAATCCATGCGTGAAATAACAAACTCATGATGGCCAGCAATGTGATCAACTTCATGATCTGGTTGGCAAACAAGCCAGACCAAGCTTCATAAGTTGCATCGCCTAACAAAAATGACACCAATAAAATTAATGTGAAGACAATCAAAATGACCGCTGTCACACGTTGCAACAACCAGTCTTTAAGGCCGTAATGGGCACCAACAACGATGCGCTTCGGTCCGATATTGTTATTAGCCATGTGGATTCCTTAAAACAAACCAAATAGCTTGGCAGCACAAACTGCTGTCAAACTCAAACTAACTACCAGAACACCCACAGCTGACTTAGCGGCTGAGTATTTATCAATACCTTTGTGAAGATCTAGCATCAAGAAACGAATGCCTGCACAGAAGTGATGGAGGTATGCCCAAATCAAGGCCAGAACGATCAATTTGATGATCGGGTGAGCCATGACTGCTTTGAAAGTTTCGAAGCTGATCTCTGAGGTGATGCTTTTATCTAGAAGATAGAGCACAAACGGAATCAAAATAAACATCAATAAACCGCTCACGCGATGCAAGATTGACACTTTGCCAGCCCATGGCAAACGATATTTCATCAAGTCAAAAACATGAATATTTCTAAATTCTGGCATTTCAAACCCCTAATTATTTTTGCTGTGCTGCAAAACAAATGATTTTATCGCTTAATTAACTTTCTTAAGTCTGACTTTTCAAAAAAACTGCTGCTAAATCAAAAAAATATTAAAAACTGCCTACATCGTTAATTTAATTCATTTAAATAATGATGGCTTGCCGTTAAATAAACAGCCTTGCGAACCTCGACTGGACGCTCTCCGTAGGTGTATGACACACGCTCAACCGCTAATAGTGGAGTATTTTGCTCAACTCCTAAGTGCTTCGCCGATAACTCATCGGCAGCAACTGCTCTTAAGCGTTCTGTTGCGCGCACCATGTGGGTGCCGAACTCTGTTTCAAACAAGGCATACATCGGTCCACGCCACTCAACCAAGCGCTCAACGCTCAAACCCTTGAAAATTGTTCCAGGAAGCCAAATTTCTTCGTAAACCGTTGCTTCTTCAGAGAAATGCAAAATACGCTCGATCTGAATCACGGCATCGCCTGACTTCAGATCTAATAAACGAGCGATCTCAGCAGGCGCTCTTAAGCGCTTGCAGTCCAATATAGTGCTTTTGGGGTAATGGGGTTCACCGTTATCCGGCACCAGCCTCAAAAACCTGAAATGAACCCGGTCCTCGTGGTGGGTAGCGACAAAAGTGCCCTTGCCTTGCCTTCTGACCAATAGATTTTCATTGGCCAGCTCATCAATGGCTTTGCGAACAGTGCCCTGACTGACCTTGAACCTGGTGGCCAGGTCATTTTCACTGGGGATGGCTTCGCCAGGCTTCCACTCTCCAGCCTGCAAGCTTCCTAGGATTAGCGCCTTGATTTGCTGATAAAGCGGGCTAAAAGTTGCAATTGTTTCAGTCATGACCGTTATTTCATCACAATCAGGGGGTTTTAGTCTATAGACTTATGTCTTATATAAGACTATTTGACAGAAATAGTCATAAAGTCCTAAACTTTGTACGTTTAGCGTCAGAACCAAGGCGCAATATCACTTTTTTAATTTAAGTTCGGAGCAAACTCATGGCAAAAGCACCATTGCGCGTCGCAGTTACAGGCGCAGCCGGCCAAATTGGCTATTCATTACTATTCCGCATCGCTAACGGCGACATGTTGGGTAAAGATCAACCGGTGATTTTGCAGTTATTAGAAATCCCTGATGAAAAAGCTCAAAAAGCCCTTTCGGGTGTGATGATGGAGATCGATGACTGCGCATTCCCATTGCTAGCAGGCATGACAGCTCATAGCGACCCAATGACAGCATTCAAAGACATTGACTACGCAGTTCTAGTAGGTGCTCGTCCACGTGGTCCTGGCATGGAGCGCAAGGATCTTTTGTCAGCGAACGCACAGATTTTCACAGCTCAAGGTAAAGCCTTGAACGCAGTAGCGAAGCGCACGGTTAAAACATTGGTGGTTGGTAACCCAGCAAACACCAATGCTTATATCGCCATGAAATCAGCACCAGATCTACCAGCGAAGAATTTCACAGCGATGTTACGTTTGGACCACAACCGCGCTTTGTCACAATTGGCCACTAAGACTGGTAAAGCGGTGGCTGATATTGAGAAATTGATCGTGTGGGGCAACCACAGCCCAACGATGTACCCTGACTATCGTTT
>JBFZCN010000212.1:0-5540 GCA_041307985.1 Burkholderiales bacterium | reverse complement strand
ATCGTGTCCTCAGGCAAACCTTCATGGCCATAACGCTTTGCCACTTCGCCAGACAACATTGCGCCAGCTGTGCGATTCACGTTTTTGATTGGTTGAATGAATGAAACGCGCTCACCTTTTTCTAAAGCAGCTTTTGATTTTTCAATCAAAGCATGATCCATGGCTGTTGTTAAACCATGGTCTTGAGTTTCAACTTGGAACTTAGGCACACTTGCTGGAACATTGGGCGCTTGGAAGATCTTTGAGAAATCCAAACCACGGGCTTTCCAGTGCTCAATGCTCTTCTTTGTATCCAAGAGTTCTGTGTGACCAATTAAATCGTCAAATTTGCGAATACCTAATTGCGCCATGATTTCGCGAGCTTCTTCAGCGATGAAGAAGAAGAAATTCACAACATGCTCAGGTTTACCTGAAAACTTCTTACGCAATTCAGGATCTTGTGTTGCTACACCCACTGGGCAAGTATTCAAATGACACTTGCGCATCATGATGCAACCTTCAACCACCAATGGTGCAGTGGCAAAACCAAATTCATCAGCACCCAATAAGGCACCAATCACCACGTCACGTCCGGTTTTCATTTGCCCGTCTGCTTGAACACGAATACGGCTGCGTAAACCGTTCAAAACCAATGTTTGCTGTGTTTCAGCAAGCCCCAATTCCCACGGGCTGCCAGCATGCTTGATTGATGACAATGGTGATGCGCCTGTACCGCCATCGTGGCCAGCGATCACAACGTGATCTGCTTTTGCTTTGGCAACACCAGCAGCAACCGTACCAACACCCACTTCAGACACCAACTTCACTGAGATATCGGCTTTACTGTTAACGTTTTTCAAGTCATGGATCAATTGAGCCAAATCTTCAATTGAGTAAATATCATGATGTGGCGGAGGAGAAATCAAACCAACGCCCGGCACTGAATAACGCAATTTACCGATGTAATCTGATACCTTGCTGCCAGGAAGCTGACCGCCTTCACCAGGCTTAGCGCCCTGAGCCATCTTGATCTGAATTTGATCAGCAGAAATTAAATACTCAGCTGTCACACCAAAACGACCTGAAGCAACTTGCTTGATCTTAGAGCGCAATGAGTCACCATCACTCAATGGGATATTTGCTTCGATCACGTCATCACCAAGAATGCTGGCCAAAGTTTCACCATTCTTGATGGCAATCCCTTTGAGTTCATTGCGATAACGATTGTTATCTTCTCCACCTTCGCCGGTATTTGATTTACCACCGATGCGGTTCATCGCAATCGCTAAAGTTGCATGAGCTTCTGTAGAAATAGAACCCAAAGACATGGCGCCCGTTGCGAAGCGTTTCACGATTTCTTTTGCTGATTCAACCTCAGCCAAAGGAATCGCTTTATTGGGATCAATCTTGAACTCAAATAAACCACGCAAAGTCATATGGCGCTTGGTTTGATCATTGATGATGTTGGCATATTCTTTATACGTTTGGTAGCCGCCTTTATCTGGACCTTGACGTGTTGAGTGTTGCAACTTGGCAATAGAATCTGGTGTCCACATATGGTCTTCACCGCGAACACGGTATGCGTACTCACCACCTGCGTCCAGCATATTGGTCAAAGTTGGATCATTGCCAAATGCCAAGCTGTGCATTTTTAATGCCTCTTCAGCAACTTCAAAAACACCGATACCGCCGACATTCGATGCAGTGCCTTTGAAGTATTTGTCGATGAGCTCTTTGTTCAAACCGATGGCTTCAAAAATTTGTGCGCCGGTATAAGACATGTATGTTGAGATGCCCATCTTAGACATCACTTTTTGTAGGCCCTTGCCCACAGCCTTGGTGAAGTTCTTAACAACTTTCTCAGCAGATAAGTCACCTTTTAAACCTTTGGCCATATCAACCAAAGTTTCCATGGCCAAGTAAGGATGAACTGCCTCAGCTCCGTAACCTGCTAACAATGCAAAGTGATGTGTCTCACGCGCACTGCCTGTTTCAACCACCAAACCAGTGCTGGTGCGCAAGCCTTTATCAACCAAATGTTGATGAATGGCTGATGTTGCCAACAACGCAGGAATGGCCACGTGATCAGCAGCCACTTGACGGTCGCTGATGATCAAAATGTTGTAACCAGAATGAACTGCATCCACAGCTTCAGCGCACAGTGATGCAAGGCGCGCCTCTACACCGTCTTTACCCCATGCTGATGGATAACAAATATCCAATTCGTATGAGCGGAACTTACCGCCTGTGTAGTGTTCAATATGACGAACTTTGGCGATATCATCAAAATCTAAAATTGGTTGTGATACTTCCAAGCGCATCGGTGGATTGATGTTATTGGTGTCCAATAAATTAGGCTTAGGTCCCACGAATGAAACCAATGACATCACCATGTTTTCTCGAATAGGATCGATTGGTGGGTTTGTTACCTGCGCAAACAACTGCTTAAAGTAGTTATACAAAGGTTTGTTCTTATTTGATAGAACTGCCAATGGGCTGTCATTACCCATTGATCCAATCGCTTCTTCACCGGATGATGCCATCGGCGCCATCAAGAACTTCAAATCTTCTTGTGTGTAACCAAAGGCTTGTTGACGATCTAACAAGCTGGCTGCAGGACGAATGTTCTGAGCATCTTGTTTGATATCTTCTGCAGTCACGTCGATTTCATCAAGCTTGATACGTACCGCTTCAATCCAGCTCTTGTATGGCTTGGCTTTTGCTAGAGCATCTTTTAACTCAACGTCATCAATGATGCGACCCTGCTCCATGTCAATCAAGAACATCTTGCCTGGTTGCAGGCGCCACTTCTTAACAATTTTATTTTCTGGGAAGGTCAATACACCTGCCTCTGAGGCCATGATGACCAAGTCATCATCTGTCACGTAATAACGTGCAGGACGAAGACCGTTACGATCCAAGGTTGCGCCAATTTGACGACCATCCGTGAAAGCAATTGCTGCAGGGCCATCCCATGGCTCCATCATTGCCGCATGGTATTCATAGAATGCGCGACGGTTCTCGTCCATCAGCGTGTGTTGTTCCCATGCCTCAGGAATCATCATCATCATGGCGTGTGCCATTGGGTACCCAGCCATCACCAACAACTCTAAACAGTTATCAAAACTGGCCGTGTCTGATTGACCTGGATAAATCAAAGGCCATAATTTTTGTAAGTCATCGCCAAGCACTGGTGAACTGATGGCACCTGTTCTTGCGTTGATCCAATTAACGTTACCCTTGACTGTGTTGATTTCTCCGTTGTGAGCAATCATGCGATATGGGTGAGCCAATTCCCAGGCTGGGAATGTGTTGGTTGAGAAGCGCTGATGCACCAAGGCTAAGGCTGACACAACTCTTGAATCTTTTAAATCTTCGTAATAGGCGCCCACCTGGTTTGCCAATAAAAGACCTTTGTAAACCACTGTTCTGGCTGACATAGAAGTCACGAAGTACTCTTTGCCATGCTGAAGTTGCAATGCTTGTATTGCGTGACTACCTGTTTTTCTGATCACATACAACTTGCGCTCTAATGCGTCGGTTGTCATGATGTCGCGACCACGGCCAATAAAAATTTGACGGATCACTGGTTCTGTTTTTCTAACCGTCGGCGACATCGGCATAGTTGCATCAACTGGTACGTCCCTCCAACCGAGGACTACTTGTCCTTCAATGCGAACGGTTCTTTCTAACTCTTGTTCACAAGCCAAACGTGAAGCGCTTTCTTTTGGCATGAACACCATGCCAACACCGTACTCACCTGCTGGCGGTAAATTCACACCTTGCTTGGCCATTTCTTCACGGTAGAACTGATCTGGTATTTGAATCAAGATACCGGCGCCGTCACCCATCAACGGATCTGCACCCACCGCACCACGGTGATCGATGTTCTCAAGAATCTTTAAACCTTGAGAAACGATGTCATGGCTCTTGTGGCCTTTGATGTGGGCAACGAATCCAACGCCACATGCGTCGTGTTCATTGACGGGGTCATAAAGACCTTGCGCTTCTGGGCGCAATGAAGGAGTAGTAGTCACAGATAATTCCTTGATAAATAACAATGGGCGTCTTTTTTATAGACTTTGTCCCCTGCGAAACAGGGTTTTTGATAACTATAGGGGATTACCCGTGGGCAAGCAATAAAAATAATTGGTGTCTGTCACCAATTATTTAGAGGTCAAATATTTAAATCAGTAAATTGGGGACATAGTCATTTGAAATGAAGAGATTCATGCACCAAATTATTGCAAATCTTATCTCTTTTAGGGCTTATGCCACCTTTTTTGGCCTGCCTGCATGTCGTGGCTTTAAGGGTCTGGAAGTTTTGAGGGTTAATTGCTTTAAAAACATATCGCTAGCCATTGGCCAGCCATAGCTTAAGTGTTTACTTACTTTTTCAACTTCATTTGGGCTTAATGGCTCCAAAACTGATTTTTGCCAAGCCATTTGACGCTCAAATGGGGTGTTGGCGATTGCCCAATAGGATGGGTGATCAGCAATCCAAGGAATTGTTTCGGCGCCTGCATGATGTCGATAACTTGACCATGCCCATTCTTCTGGTTTTTGAACTAATCCGGTTCTCGCTGGATTTTGTTCGATGTATTTTTGAACCAATAGAAAATAAGCATCTGGATCAATCAAGCAGGATTTGAACCTGCCCTCCCACACAGTGCCACTTGAACCGTGTGTTTGATTAAACAGTTGCGCGTAACGACGTCCAATTGATTGCATCACTTTAGAAGCGCTTAGAATGGTTTTTGGCGTGGCCAAGATATGCACATGATTGGGCATCAATGCATAAGCATGAATGGCCAGCGCATATTCTCGTGCCGCATCTTTGAGCCACTCAAGGTAAGATTTTTTTTCTTCATCCGAAATAAAAATATCTTTGGAGTTATGCCCCCTGACCATGATGTGAAGGGGATAGCCTGAAAGGACCACTCTTTGAAGTCTGGCCATTTAAGCAGTCAACTTATGAAATTCTTTGTTGGCAAAACGATCTGTCATACCAGCAATGTAATGCGATATACGTCGCTGCAAATCATCTTCGGATCTGAACCCTTCAGGCAAGTCATGCGGAGATTGTTGGTAGTGTGTAAATAACACTTTAACCATGTTGGCCGCTTCACTTGTGACGGATTGAACCTGCGGATGACGGTACAAATTTTTGAAAAGAAATTTTTTCATGGCGGTTGCTTGCTCACGCATGCCAGGCGAAAAGCCAACCATGGGTGAAGCACGGCGCACATCGTCAATCGTACTTGGCGAAAACTCCTCAAGTCGGCGCTGTGTTTCTTTGACCAAATCATCAACCAGCACATGAATGATGTGCCGAATCACTTCATAGACCAAGCGGCGGCCACTCAAGTCTGGGAATGCATGTTTCACTCGATCATGCTGCTCTTGCCACAAGGCTACTTCAGACAGTTGCTGAACACTCAGTAAACCAGAACGAATACCATCATCGATATCATGATTGTTATAAGCGATTTCATCAGCAAAGTTAGCTAGCTGGGCTTCTAAGCTGGGTTGGTGCCCTTTTAAAAATCTCTCCCCCAAAG
>JBFZCN010000211.1:0-2642 GCA_041307985.1 Burkholderiales bacterium | reverse complement strand
GTATCGACCAAGAAAACTTGGCGGCCTGGCAATACCAAAGCGTTCATGGCACCGTAAGTCTTGGCACCCGCTTTGTGACCAATCACTTGATCGATGTAGTGCAAGTGCGCGCCTGTTTGTCCGATCGTGCCGCAGATCAATCCATCGGCTTGCCCTTTTTGAACCATCAAAGAACCAATCAAGGTGTTGCGACGACGCACTTCTAGGCGAGCATAAGACTCTGTCACACCCTTGCGCTCAGTCATGCGGTGATAGCTTTGCCAGTAATCGCGATAACGATCATCATCTTCAGGATTGCAAATCTCAATGTCCACCCCAGGCGTCATTCTTAAACCAAAGCGTTCGATGCGTCGCTCAATCACTCCTGGACGACCAATCAATATTGGATTGGCAATCTTTTCATCGATCAAGACTTGAACTGCTCTTAATACGCGCTCGTCTTCTCCTTCAGAGAACACGATGCGCTTGTTGGCCATTGGTACTTTTTTAGCCACTGAGAACAAAGGCTTCATGATCGTGCCAGAGTGGTACACGAACTGCTGCAACTGATCTTTGTAAGCCGCAAAATCTTTGATCGGACGCGTCGCCACCCCAGAATCCATCGCAGCTTTTGCCACCGCAGGAGCAATGATGGCAATCAAACGAGGGTCAAATGGTTTTGGGATCAAATATTCAGAGCCGAACGATAAATTGCTTGCCCCATAGGCAGAAGCAACCACATCGCTTTGCTCTACTTGAGCCAATTCAGCAACCGCGGTCACCGCTGCAATTTCCATTTCACGGGTGATGGTGGTTGCCCCAACATCCAAAGCGCCGCGGAAAATAAACGGGAAGCACAAGACGTTATTCACTTGATTCGGATAGTCCGTGCGACCTGTTGCGATGATCGCATCATCTCGCACAGCCTTCACTTCTTCCGGCAAAATTTCAGGTGTTGGATTGGCCAAAGCAAAAACCAAAGGCTTGGCTGCCATCTTTGCCACCATCTCAGGTTTTAGAACTCCACCTGCTGACAAACCTAAAAACACATCGGCTTTTTCAATCACTTCCGCCAAAGTGCGCTGCTTGGTTTCTTTGGCAAATGGATCTTTATCTGGATCCATCAATTCTTTACGGCCTTTGTAAACAACCCCGGCCAAATCAGTCACCCAAATGTTCTCGATCGGCATGCCCAAGTCAAGCAATAAATCCAAACATGCCAAGGCTGCAGCGCCAGCACCTGAGGTAACCAGTTTTACTTTTTTAATGTCTTTACCAACGACTTTTAAGCCGTTCATGATCGCAGCGCCCACCACGATTGCTGTGCCGTGTTGATCATCGTGGAAGACCGGAATCTTCATGCGCTCGCGCAATTTGCGCTCAATGTAAAAGCAATCTGGCGCTTTGATGTCTTCTAGATTGATGCCGCCAAACGTTGGCTCCATCGAGGCAATGATTTCAATTAATTTATCAGGATCTTTTTCATTGATTTCAATATCAAACACATCAATGCCGGCGAACTTTTTAAAGAGCACGCCCTTGCCTTCCATCACAGGCTTACTGGCCAAAGGACCAATATCACCTAAACCTAAAACAGCCGTGCCGTTGGTCACCACACCCACCAGATTGCCACGGGATGTGTAACGAAACGCATTGCTAGGATCTTTAACAATTTCTTCACAAGCTGCTGCAACACCTGGTGAATAAGCCAAAGCCAAGTCACGTTGATTGGTCAACTGTTTGGTTGGAGTGACGGCAATCTTGCCTGGTGTTGGAAACTCGTGATATTCGAGAGCGGCTTTACGAAGCGCCTCTTTTTGTTGATCAGTAGAACTTTTTTTACTATCAGATGTTGTCATTGAATAATTCTTTCAATCCCAAACAAAATGGGTATGTTGAGTTTTATCTTGAATGCTTGTCTCTTGCTCTTATGTCTTACTCTTATATCTTGCTCTTAAGTCTTGATCTAGTGTTTCGCTCTTGTCTCTTGCTCTTATAAGTTACTATTTTTGATACTTTTTTAATTTATAGCTAGATTCTAGTCCTCTTCTAAGAAAACAGTCCAATCTCTGAGATTCAGACCCTTATTTTAAGAGGGGAAGATCCCTTTTGAGCAATGGTCATACAATTAATGCATGGGTCAAGAACACATTCAAATACGCACATCTCCCTCGGGCACTGGCAATACGCCGGGAGAGTTTGATTTGATCGAACGCTTTTTTAAACAGCGCTCAGTCGATCATCCAAACTCAGCCATTGCCTTAGGTATTGGCGATGATTGCGCGTTGCTCAACCCCA
Source organism: Burkholderiales bacterium (assembly GCA_041307985.1). Lineage (GTDB taxonomy): Bacteria > Pseudomonadota > Gammaproteobacteria > Burkholderiales > Burkholderiaceae > Polynucleobacter. The sequence goes on along the minus strand of JBFZCN010000211.1, from coordinate 365 downwards.
GCAATCATCAACACATCGCGATCAGCACGGATATGTTGATTGAAGGCCGTCATTTCTTGGTGGGTGCTGATCCCTATCTACTGGGGCGCAAATGTTTGGCAGTGAATTTGTCTGATCTTGCCGCCATGGGTGCAAGCCCCCTTGGATTTACTTTGGCAATTGCCATGCCAGAAGTCAAAGTTGACTGGCTCGAATCTTTCTCTAATGGCCTATGGGACATGGCCAATCAATATGATTGCCAATTGATTGGCGGTGATACCACCGCAGGACCACTCACCATCAGCATCACGATTTTTGGAGAAGTGCCAAAAGACAAATCTTTGAGTCGCAATAAAGCTCAAGTGGGTGACGATATTTGGGTCTCT
>JBFZCN010000210.1:0-10497 GCA_041307985.1 Burkholderiales bacterium | reverse complement strand
TGTACCAAAATTAATTTGCCCACTGTCACTCACCGCAGATCATCGTGTGATTGATGGTGCCTTAGCAACAAGATTCAACGTTTACTTGGCTGAGTTATTGGCTGATTTCCGTCGTGTTGTTCTTTAAGGAAAATTGATATGCCTACAATAGAAATCAAAGTTCCTGATATCGGAGATTTTCATGATGTGCCGGTGATTGAGGTGTTAGTCAAACCAGGTGATCAAGTTGAAAAAGAGCAAGCACTGTTGGTCTTGGAGTCCGACAAGGCCACCATGGAAGTGCCAAGTGAGCAAGCTGGCAAGATTGTTGCTATCAGTGTGAAGGTTGGTGACAAGATCAATCAAGGCATGGTGATTGCCACCCTTGATGTAGCAACTGATGCTCCTAAAGCTGCATCTGCACCCACATCATCAGCAGCGAAAGAGTCTGCACCTAAAGTAGAGGCGCCTCGATTGAGCACTCCTGCAGCTGGCTCTTATGCTGGAAAAGTTGACCATGAATGCGACATGCTGGTCTTGGGCGCAGGCCCTGGTGGGTACAGTGCGGCATTTAGAAGTGCTGACTTAGGCATGAACACCATCATCGTCGAGCGTTATGCAACCCTGGGTGGTGTTTGCTTGAACGTTGGCTGTATTCCATCGAAAGCTTTATTGCACACAGCTGCCATCATGGAGGAAGTTAAAGCCATGGCCGCGCATGGTATTTCATATGGCGCACCAAAGATTGAGATTGATAAATTACGGGCTCATAAAGAAACCGTGATCGGAAAACTAACGGGCGGTCTTGCCGGTATGGCCAAGGCACGCAAAGTTAAAACAGTCCGTGGTATTGGTCGCTTCTTAGATGCTTATCACGTTGAAGTAGAAGTTACTGAAGGTGACTCTAAAAAAACCAGCGGTCAAAAGGAAGTGATTCGCTTCCAAAAAGCCATCATCGCTGCCGGTAGCCAGGCAGTGATGCTCCCTTTCTTGCCAAAGGATCCAAGAGTTGTTGATAGCACTGGTGCATTAAAACTTGAGAAGGTACCCAAAAGAATGCTGGTCATTGGTGGTGGCATCATCGGCCTAGAAATGGCGACGGTATACAGCACATTGGGCAGCAAAATTGATATTGCTGAAATGCTGGATGGTTTGATGGCTGGCGCAGACCGTGACTTAGAAAAAGTTTGGGAGAAGGTCAATGCCCCTCGTTTTGACAACATCATGTTGAAAACGCGCGCCAGCAAAGCTGAAGCAAAACCAGATGGTATCTATGTGACTTTTGAAGGTGAAAAGGCTCCAGCCACTCCTCAGGTCTACGACCTGGTATTGGTGGCCGTTGGCCGCACTCCAAATGGCAAGAAATTGGATGCTGATAAAGCTGGTGTAGTGGTCGATGAGCGCGGTTTTATTTCAGTCGACAAACAATTGCGCACAAATATTGATCACATTTTTGCGATTGGCGACCTCGTTGGCCAGCCCATGTTGGCCCACAAAGCTGTTCATGAGGGTCACGTTGCCGCAGAAGTTGCGGCTGGGCACAAGGCTTTCTTTGACGCCAAGCAAATTCCATCGGTGGCTTATACAGACCCTGAAGTTGCATGGGCTGGACTCACAGAGGAACAATGCAAAGCCCAAGGCATTGCTTATGAAAAGGGTTTATTTCCATGGGCAGCAAGTGGTCGAGCGATTGCCAATGGCCGTGATGAAGGCTTTACAAAGTTGTTATTTGATAAAGAAACCCATCGCATCATTGGTGGCGGCATTGTTGGTACCCACGCTGGCGACTTGATTGGTGAAGTATGCTTGGCCATCGAAATGGGTGCTGATGCGGTTGATATTGGTAAAACAATCCATCCACATCCAACCCTTGGTGAATCTGTTGGCATGGCCGCTGAGGTGGCTCATGGTACTTGCACTGATTTACCGCCAGCCAAGAAAAAATAGTTAGACATAAGTACTAACTTAATGAGTATCTCTGAACTAAGTATTGGGCACTAATAAGTAAGCATAAAAAAACCCCCGCACGAGGCGGGGGTTAAAAGGTACTTGTAGATTAGATCTAACTGGGTACCGAGGAGACAACTGTTACTACTTCAATTCTTTACATGCCACTATGATGATTCATATGGCTTGCATCTTGCTTACTTCTTGCCGCGAGCAGCTTTAACTGCTGTATTAGCTGCAGCATTGAAGTTGTTCTGAGCTAAATCTACCGCTTGCTTGATAGATTTTTGTGTTGTTTCATAAGCATTGTTTGCTGCGGCCATCGCTTGTTTGATAGCCTGGATTGTTGCTTCTGAACCAGCTGGAGCATTCTTTGAAAGCTCTTCAACCATACCATTCACATTACCACTGCTTTTTTTCAATTGAGACTCTGCAACTGATGTGAATGTTGTTTGAGTTTCATTGGCAATGTTGTAAAGATGACGGCTGTAAGACATGATCTTTTCTGCCAAAGGCTGAACCATGCCAGCTTGCATTGCCATCAATTGCTGGGCATCACGGACTGAAAGAGCCTGTTTTGCGTTATTTACGTTTTCGGACATGGCGGTTTTTGCAACTGTCATGTTCAATTCAACTAGCTTTTCTACACCTTCAAAGGCTTTGTTAGTCAAATTTAACAATGTTTCTAAATTAGCCTTGTTTGCTGCTGCGATTTGTTCTGGGGTTAATGTCATGATTTCTCCAAGTAAATTAAAGGGTGAACAATAAATGTTGCACTGCACAAATTGAAGTATATGTCTTAAATCACCCAAGTCAAGCCCACATTATGAAAAAAAGGCAAAATTAGGGGGTGAAAGCCTTTTATACCGATCATTTTGTCCTTCCGCTGCCAGAAGGACATCGATTCCCGATGCAAAAGTACCGTTTATTAAGGGATCAAGTGGCCTTATTTGAGGGTTTAGAGCTAAAAGAACCTCTGGCTGCAAGCTATGAAGACTTGATCAGGGTCCATGATCAAAACTATGTCGACCGAGTGATTCAGGGTCAACTAAGTCCAGCAGAAATCAGGGAAATCGGTTTTCCATGGAGCGAACCCATGGTTGAAAGATCCAAAAGGTCTGCAGGCGCCACCATTCAGGCATGTATAACTGCCATGAAAGATGGGGTTTCAGTCAATCTAGCAGGTGGAACACACCACGCATATGCAGACAAGGGCAGTGGCTTTTGTGTCTTCAATGATGCTGCCGTTGCCTCAAAGCATGTTCAAAGCTTAAATAAAATGAACGTCGCCATCATTGATCTCGATGTTCATCAAGGTAATGGCACCGCGGCTATTTTGGGAAAAGACAGCACTTGTTACACATTGTCGCTACATGGGGAAAAAAATTTCCCCTTCAGAAAAGAATCGAGTCATTTAGATGTTGGGCTAACAGATGGTTGTTCTGATGATGAGTATTTGCTTCATCTGGCCCATGCATTGAATCAGATGGAATCTGAATTTAACCCTGATATGTTGATTTATCTGGCTGGGGCTGATCCTCATGAAGCTGATCGATTAGGTCGTTTGAAGTTAAGTCTCAAAGGTTTATATCTGCGAGATCAAATGGTATTGGACTTTGCCAAAACCCATGATTTGCCAATTGCCATTGCGATGGCAGGGGGTTATGGCATCAATATTGAAACAACGGTTGAAGTGCATGCCCAAACCGTACAATTAGCGCTTCAACTGTTTAAACAATTAAAAGGTCAAAAATAAATGAGTGGTCCATGGATTCGATTTTTAACGCCATGGATTGCGCCAATTTTTGTGATCATTTGGAGCACAGGTTTCATCATCGCGCGTTACGGCATGCCTCATGCAGAGCCGATGACATTTTTGAGTATGCGCTTTGTGGGCGTGCTACTTTGCATGATTCCAATCGTGCTGCTATGGAAAGCTCCCTGGCCAAGACAATCTCAAATCATCCATATTGCGATTGCAGGAATACTTCTTCAGGCGGGCTATTTGGGCGGCGTATGGGCCGCTGTTCGCGAAGGCATGTCTGCGGGCTTAACAGCTTTGATCGTGGGTCTTCAACCAATTTTGACTGCCTTGTTGGCGTCCTGGGTGGCTGAGAAAGTTCGACCTGTTCAGTGGCTTGGCTTAATCATTGGACTCATAGGAGTTGGTTTGGTAGTTTGGGCCAAAATAGCGATGATTGGTTTCAGTGATTTAAGTTTTGTCTTCATCATCATTGCATTATTAGCCATCACCGCCGGCACTCTTTATCAAAAAAAGTATTGTCCGCAGTTTGATTTGCGCACAGGCTCGGTGATTCAATTTGCTGCTTCAGTAATTGTTTGTGTGCCACTCATGATGTTGTTTGAAACCAGAGAAATTGCTTGGGTTCCAGAATTAGTATTTTCTTTATTGTGGTCAATATTAGCTTTATCAATTGGCGCCAGCTCTTTGTTATTTGTGATGATTCGCCACGGAGCAGCAACCAAGGTCACCAGTTTGATGTATTTAACTCCACCAACCACAGCATTGATGGCGTGGTTCTTGTTTGATGAACCCATCACATGGTTGATTGGCCTTGGCATAGCGCTGACCATGGGAGCCGTTTTCATGGTCAATAAAGCCTCATTGGATAGGTAATACCTTATCATGTCATTTATTCACAAAAACTAATTAATTTAATAGCTTATAAGAGACTGATGATAGATAGAAGTAATTTGTTGCGCAAAATGATTGTAGGTTTATTGAGTAGCTCTTTGTTGCTTGGGGCCCAAGTGTCTTTTGCTCAAAGCACAACAAACAAACAAACAAAACAAACAACGCAACAGACGGCCAAGAAAAAAGCAGCCCCTAAAAAACAAAAACAAGTCAGAACATCAACCACTCGATCCAAGTCTGCAAAAGCGCCTGATGAAAGAAGGCCATCATTTGCAGCTGCCATGGGTCTGAGAGGCAATCAGGACGACCTAAATTTAAAATCCAGCGTGGCTTTAATTGTTGACCGTGAAACACATGAAGTCTTGTTTGAGAAAAATGCTCATGCCGCTTTGCCAATTGCATCTATCACCAAATTAATGACATCCTTGGTTGTGCTGGAAGCCGAACAACCATTGGATGAAACAATTGTGATCGCACAATCAGATGTCAATGCTTATCCTGGACGAACTCGTTCTAGAGTGACCCAAGGAGCAAAAATGACGCGTGAACAAGCGTTGATTTTGTCTTTGATGTCGTCTGAGAACAGAGTCTCACAAGCTTTGGGTAGAAATTATCCAGGTGGCATACCAGCATTTGTTGATGCGATGAATGCCAAAGCCATTTTGCTGGGCATGAGCCAATCTAAATTTGCAGACCCCACAGGTTTATCCAGTGAAAATGTTTCTAGTCCGGAAGACCTTACTCGATTGGTTGAGGCAGCTTATCAATACAAACTCATCAGAGACTTCTCGATCAAGCCTGACTACAGCATTATGATTGGTAAGCGTGAGCAAAAGTTTGTCAATACCAATCGTTTGGTAAGAGCCAGTGATATGGACATTGGTCTTCAAAAGACTGGCTACATCTCTGCTGCCGGACGTTGCTTGGTCATGCAAGCCAAAGTCGTCGGCCGTGATGTCGTGATGGTGTTCTTGGATTCTGTTGGTAAGCAATCTCGTTTTGCTGATGCTGTGCGTGTTAGAGAATGGCTAGAAGCCAACCCCAACCCAGAATCAATCAGAAAACTTTAAGTAGATTTAGTTAAGCAGATTAATTTAAGAAGACTTAGGGCTTGGTTTATATCCCAAGCTTTTTGAGATCTGCATGGCTGTATCTTTGAGGGATTTAAGCCATTCATCTTGCATGCGCTCCGTGGGTGCTGATAAAGATAGCCCAGCCACAAGTTTGCCACTGTCATCCAAAATGGCTGCAGCCATGCAACTAACGCCCAGCTCTAATTCTTCATCATCCCTGGCATGCCCAAGACTTTTCACCAAATCTAATTCTTTTTCAAGTTGGGTGAAATCATTAATGCTATTTTGAGTGTGACCATTCAAGCCAGTTTTGCTCACATAACTCTTTAGTTTCACAGAATCATCATCTGCCAAGAAAAGCTTGCCAACTGAAGTTAAGTGAAGTGGAGCTCTGCCACCAATGGCTCGCACCACTTGCATACCGGATCTCTCACTGTAAGCGCGATCAATGTAAACAATTTCATCGCCCTGGCGAACCGATAGGTTAACTGTCTGCCCAGTGATCTTGTGTAACGCTCTCATTGGTAATTGAGCCGCATCTCTGACAGATAATCTGGCCTTCACCAAATTACCTAATTCAAGCAGTTTTAAGCCTAAGCGATAGGTGCCGCTGTCTGCGCGCTCGACGAGGCGGCAGGCAACCATGTCATTCAAAATTCGGTGAGCAGTAGAGGGGTGTAAATCAGTCAGCTCAGACAGTCTTTTAAGACTCTGTGCTTCATCACTATCTGCGAGGGCATCCAGAAGACTCATCATGCGGTCCAAAACCTGGATAGCTGTTCTGCTTGTCATGCCGCCATTTTAGCCCTAAATATGCCAAATTGCACATTATGAAAAGAGAAGCTTAAAAACCACCTTTTAAAGCCTTGGCGCAGTCGGAAACCAGCTTGGGACCTTTATAAATTAGACCACTATAGAGCTGAACCAGGCTGGCGCCTGCATTGATTTTGTCTTTGGCGTCTTGCCCAGACATGATTCCGCCCACACCAATGATCGGCAATTGACCTTGAAGTGTGCGGTGTAACTCTTGGATCACATGGTCCGAGGAATGCTTGACCGGTGCCCCTGAAAGACCACCGGCTTCATTGCCGAATGGCAGGTGGGACACTGAATCGCGGGCAATGGTGGTATTGGTGGCAATCACAGCATCAATCTTGTGTTTGATCAGCAATTCTGCAATGGCCTGAATCTGTTCTGAATCTAAATCAGGCGCTATTTTTAGAAACAGAGGCACTTCTTTCTTGTGTTGGTCGCTCAACACCTTTTTTTCCTGTGCAATCACGCCAAGTAATGAACCGAGTTCATCAGCCCCTTGCAATTGTCTTAAATTCTTTGTGTTTGGCGATGAAATATTGACCGTGATGTAAGAGGAAATCTCGTACACCTTTCTCATGCAAATGAGATAGTCATCCGCGGCTGATTCGATGGGAGTTGTGGCATTTTTACCAATGTTTAACCCCAATATTCCACCACTTTGCCAAAAACCAGATTGCTTGACACGTGTCACGCAAGCGTCCACACCATCGTTGTTAAAACCCATGCGATTGATCAGACCAGAAACTTCTGGAAGACGAAACATCCTGGGCAATGGATTGCCCGCTTGTGCTTTAGGTGTCACTGTACCAATCTCAATAAAACCAAAACCCAGATCAGCCAAGGCATCAATGTGTTTACCATCTTTATCTAATCCTGCAGCCAGGCCAACAGGATTGGGTATTTTCAAGCCGCAAAAAACTCGCTCATCACGAGGAATCTTTTCTTGCGATAAAAACCCCAAGCCGAGCGCATGAACTTTATCCAAGGTACTTAAAGTCAAGTTATGCGCACGTTCAGCATCCATGGCGAATAAACAAGGCTTGACGAGGGGGTAGAGATTCATCAGTGTTGGATCTTTAGGTAATCAATTGCGTTGCCACACATCATTGACCAATACTTCTAATGGCTCAAACTGTGCTTTGTATGACATTTTAGGGCTTTCTTCGATGTAATAGCCCAAGTACAAGTAAGGCAGCTCTAGTTTCTTGGTTTGCTCTATTTGCCACATGATTGTAAAAGTTCCATAACTGGCGCTTTGGTTGCTGGTATCAAAGAAGGTGTAGACCGAAGATAAGCCGCTTTGAACAACATCAATGATGCTCACAATCCTTAGCTTGCCTGGCTCTTCACCATCAGGCCCATCCCTGAACTCAATCAATCTACTGTTGACTTTGCTTTGTAGTAAAAATTGCTTGTACTGATCTTGATCATCGCCATCCATACCGCCATGCAGATGGCGATCATGTTGGTATGAAATATAGAGATCGTAGTGCTCTTGGAAGAACTCCAAATGCCCAATTTTCACCTCAAGATCTTGATGCTTTTTAAAAGCACGTTGTTGATAACGTTTTGGCTTAAAGCGTTCAATATCAACACGGCAAGCGATGCATGCCTTACAGCCATCGCAGTAAGGGCGATAGGTGTACAAACCGCTGCGACGAAAACCACTGGCGACCAATTCACCATAAACATCAGCATGGATCAAATGAGTGGGCGTTGCTACTTGAGAGCGAGCTTGTTTGTGCGCTAGGTAACTGCACTCATAGGGAGCGGTTGCATAGAACTGAAGGGTGGTGAAGGGGAGCTCTTTTAATTTACTCATGCAGGTTGGCTTAACCAATAACGTAAAACATCCTTATTAAAACTCCAAACAGGATTAATTGCAGTAGTTTTTTCGCGCACATGATTTAAAAATTCATCCCGTGGAATGGGGTATCCACCCAATGAACTCAAATGTGCGGTTTCTTGCTGACAGTCAATCATCTCGATGTCTTGGTCAATCGCCCAAGCGCAGAGGCTGGCCAATGCAATCTTAGAAGCCCCTGTTTTCCTTGAAAACATAGATTCACCAAAAACCATTTTGCCTAAATTTACACAGTACAAACCGGCAACCCGTTGACCCTGATGGAAAACTTCAACACTGTGTGCATGGCCTTGCTCATGTATTTGACCATAGGCATGCATGATGGCGTGCGTGATCCATGTACCATCTTGACCAGATCTTGATTGTGTTGCACAAGACAGAATGGTCGCATGAAAATCTTCATCGACCTTTACTTCCCAATCTTGATCCATCAAGACATTTTTAATTTCTTTTTTGAGATTTTTACTCACTTTGAAATTTTTGGGTCTAAGCACCATCCTGGGGTTTGGTGACCACCACAAAATAGGTTGTCCATCTGAGTACCAAGGAAAAATACCTTGCTGATAGGCGCGCAGTAATTGCTCTGCGCTGATTTCTTCGCTGATGGCCAATAAACCAGGAACTTCTGGGTCGGGATCCGCATCACTCCATGGTGATGGAAAGGGATCATGCGGTTGGAGCCAAGAGAGACCCATGTTGATCAATGTTTCCGATCAATGCGTTCATCGTAGCCGACATCATCAAGATGTGCGGCAATCTTATCAGCGTCATTGAGGCGACCAGAGTTTTTATCTTGAAAATACCACTCGAGAGTTTTTCGGACCGTCGGAAAGGCTAAATCATTCCAAGGGACATCTGCTTCAGTAAACAGCTCAACTTCTAAACTCTCAACCCCAGCTTCATATTTGGGCTCAATCAGCTTGGCCAAATAAAATAAATGAACCTGTTCCACGTGAGTGACATTCAACAAAGAAAACAAGGGGCCAATTTCCACAGTCGCACCAGCCTCTTCAAGAGTTTCTCGCTTAGCGCCATCCTCGGTGCTTTCTCCCACTTCTAAAAAGCCTGCTGGCAATGTCCAGTAACCAAGTCTTGGCTGTATGGCTCTTTTACAGAGAAGGACTTTGTCTTGCCAAGCTGGAATGGTGCCTACCACATTGCGAGGGTTTTCGTAATGAATGGTTTTACAGCCTGAACACACATGCCTTTCCCTTGTATCGTCAACGGGTGTTTCCAAGGTCACGGTTGAGCCGCATTTTGAGCAGTAATTCATTGCATCATTATCGTTTAATTTATGGTTTTCACGATGCCACGCAAGGCATTGGTGAAAATCACTTCTTCGGCATTCAAGACATCGGTGCGGGTGATGTTTTGCTCAAGGGCCTGATGCTTTGCATCCTTTAAAACGATTGATCTCATCACACCAGGCAAACATCCTGATGAAAGTGGGGGTGTTAGCCATTGACCATCTTTTTTGATAAAGACATTTGATCTACCGCCTTCAGTGACAAATCCTTGTTCATTGATGAATAAAGCGTCAAAAGCACCTAATTTTTCTGCCGCCAGCCAAGCTTGATCGTACAGCCTGCGACGGGTCACCTTATGGCCAAGCAATCGATCGGCAGAAGACATGGTTGTATCAGTCATCAAAAGATCACTGGCCCAAAGAACAGGACCTGGTTCAAGATGCTGAATCACTGCTGTTTTTAGACTGAGCAAGCCATCAGAGGAGAGATCTAGGCGCATTCTGTGTATTAAATGCGCATCTAATTGCGAACAAGTTTCTTGTATCAAACGAATCGCTTTGTTTAAATCAAAATCAATCTTCAATTCACTGGCAGATTTGGTGATTCGTTCAAGGTGCATTTCTATGTGGCAAGCTTGTCTTTGTTCAATGCGAATCGTTTCAAATAATCCAACTGGTTCCGCTTGATCTTGTAAGGCGTACAAAAATCCAGCTTTGGTCTGGCACTCATGCCATTCATCGGCACTTTCAGAGTCAATGGTGATACCACCACCAACCCCCATTTGAAAGCTTTGATCTTTTTCAAGCTCCAAGGTTCTGATGACAACGCTCATCCCAAGATCACCCAATCCAGCTTCTGAGCTTGGGTCAAACCAGGCAATAGCACCACAGTAAAGATTCCTTGGCTCAGTCTCCA
>JBFZCN010000209.1:0-5612 GCA_041307985.1 Burkholderiales bacterium | reverse complement strand
TCACATCGGCCATCTGTGCGAATTGTAATAAATGTATCGCCTCACAATCAGCGTTAGCGCCCAAATCTAAAACGATCGTGCCTTGACCCAATTGATTTGGCATCACGGCTGCAATCGCAGGACGATCAATACCATCCAAAGTTTTTAAAACATAACGAGAAATCGCCATCAAGGCGCCCGTATTACCTGCTGAAATAGCGGCTTGCGCCAAACCTTCTTTGACCTGCTCGGTAGCCACGCGCATCGATGAGTCTTTTTTCTTGCGCAAAGCCACCTCAATGGAATCATCCATCGTGACAACTTCCGAGGCGTGGACGACCGTGATCCGACTCTTGATTTCAGAGGGAGTCTGAGCCAACGCTTGATTGATTAAATCAGCGTTACCGACGAGTCTTATATGTAAATCTGGCAACTCTGCCAGAAGGCCTGTGCTGGCGGGTATTGTGACCACTAGACCGTGGTCTCCACCCATCGCATCAACTGCTAGCGTGACGCTCATTAAAATTGTTTTTTAGAAAAAAGCGGCCACTGGAAGTGCCGCTTGATCTTTTCCTGTGAGGGAATTAGTCGTTCTTAGTCTTAACAACTTTACGACCACGGTAGTAGCCATTTGGGCTAATGTGGTGACGTAAGTGAGCTTCACCAGTCGTTGGCTCAACTGCCAATGAAGGTGCAGACAAGAAGTCGTGGGCACGGTGCATGCCACGCTTTGACGGTGATTTTTTATTCTGTTGAACAGCCATGTTTTTACTCCTAAACGAATCCGAGATTCTAGCATAAAGTCATTGTTTCTTGAGCTTTTCTAGGATAGCAAATGGATTGGGCTTCTTGATGATGATCTCTTCTGACCCCGATTTAAGGGTTTTGCTCACTTTTTGAAGGTCTTCTGGCTTGCACTCGCCCATTGGGTGCTTGGCAATCAAAGGCAGGTTCAAAAGCAGCTCTTCTTCAATGGTTTCCAATAGATTAAAGGTTTCCGAGGACACCAAAGCATCCTCAGCATCTTGATTTTCCTCATCAAAATCCCAAGCTTCAGCCTCTTCTTCAGTCTCAAAAAGGATGTAATCGCGGTCAGAATCCAAAGATTCCATATAGGGCTGCAAACAAGCTTGACAGGTCAGCGGCAGATCAAGCGCCAGACGTAAGTGCATGTATTGCATAGGAATTGTTCCTAAACGCTCCTCAAACCAAGTACTCATCTCCCAGTGGAGCCCCGAAGGCTGGAAATTAGCCTCAACCGTCATTTCCTGTAACAATCGAGGAAAGTGAGATAGTTCGAGCACCCCCTGCCCGATGAAAGTCAGCCCAGACCGCATATCGATGGATTGAAGGTCCTTGGCATTATTCGGCAAAATGTGGGGTGTCAAATTTTTTGAATTCATACCGAAAGCATAAATGAGTGCCGCCCCGAACCCAAGTAATTTATCCAAGAATTCTGCCAGTCAAGATAAAAGATTGATCTTGGCATCTACCTCCAAGTACAGAAAAGAGTTGTTGGGCCGCCTGGGTTTGTCATTTGAAACCATTTCTCCAGAGGTGGATGAGGCGCCCTTACCCAATGAAACCCCAGAATTGATGGCCATTCGTTTGGCTCAAGCCAAAGCTTTGGCAGTGTCACTCTCAAATCCATCGGCCTACGTGATTGGCTCAGACCAGGTGGTTGATTTAAATGGTCTTGCCATGGGCAAACCTGGCGGCCATGCAAAAGCATTGGCACAACTCCAAAAATTGCGTGGCCAAACTGTGAAATTTCACACGGCTGTTTGCGTGGCTCATGCGGGATCAGCAAAAACCGTGAACGCCATCACTGAAGTTAAATTCAGAGAGCTTGGCGATGATGTTTTAGAGGCTTATCTTTTAGCTGAGACACCCTACGATTGCGCTGGCAGCGCTAAATCAGAAGGCCTCGGTATTTGTCTTTTAGAACATGTCCGCAGTGACGACCCGACCGCTTTGATTGGTTTGCCCTTGATAACTGTTTGCACTCTCTTGCGTGACGCAGGCTTTTCTATTCCTCTAGATAAATAAAAAAGAAAATGCCGGGCACTCTTTATTTGATTCCAAATACTCTAGGAGATGATGATCGCGAATCTCAGCTCAATCATGTCCTACCTCGCGACACAATCGAGCGAGCTTCTCAGCTGCGCTATTGGATAGTTGAAAACGCAAAAACTGCCAGAGCTCTCCTGAAAGCCGTTGGCACACAATCACCACTGATCTGCCCCATTCAAGAAATGCAGATGACCGAATGGCGCGGTCCAGGAAAAGAATCTTCTCAAGGACCCGCCAATTTAAAAGCAATGCTTCAGCCATTACTCGATGGTCATGATATGGGCTTGATGTCTGAAGCGGGCCTTCCAGCGATTGCCGATCCAGGCTCTGATGTTGTGAATACCGCTCATCAAATGGGCATCCCTGTGCGAGCATTGATTGGTCCGAATTCTTTGTTATTGGCATTGATGTCATCTGGCATGAACGGTCAAAGCTTTGCTTTTCATGGTTATATTGCTGTGAAAGAACCAGAAAGAACTGCGGCGCTCAAACAATTAGAGCAAGAGTCCAAGAGAAAAAATCAGACTCAATTGTGGATTGAAACACCCTATCGCAATGCAGCCATGATTGAAGCAATGCTGCAGTCATTGCAAGGGAATACGCAAATGTGTGTGGCAGCAGATTTGAGTTTGCCCAATGCTTTGGTGATCTCTAAAACTGTTGCGGCTTGGCAAGCACACATAAAAAAAGAGCCTGAATTACTCCAAGCTCTTCATCAACGGCCGGCTGTTTTTTTGATCTTGGCCTAGTCTTATCTTGGCTTGATCTTGGCTTAAATCAGCGTAACTGACCGCCGTACATCAATACCCTGGTGGCACCTTCGCCCATCGCAGCGCCAAAACGTTTGGCCACTCTTTCAGCTAAATTATCTTTCATGGTGTAGTCAACAATCGTCGGTTCCTTGAAAACATCACGCGCCACCACATCAACACTGCCCAAGCCATCACTCAAACCCAGCTCAACACTTTTAGCGCCATTCCATACCAAACCGGTGAACATGTCCGGGGTTTCTTTTAAACGATCTCCACGCCCATCACGCACCACCTTGATGAATTGCTCATGCACTTCACTGATCATTCCCTGAACAAATTCTTTTTGTTTTGGGTCTTGTTTGCTGAACGGATCCAACAAGGCTTTATTTTTTCCAGCAGCGATGGCGCGACGCTCAATACCCAGCTTCTCCATCAAACCAGTGACTCCAAAACCGTTCATGATCACACCGATAGAGCCAACCAAACTGGCTTTATCCACATAAATATTTTCTGCAGCAGATGCGACGTAGTAACCACCGGATGCGCAAACCTCTTCAACCACCACGTGCAATGATTTTTGAGGGTACTTGGCACGCAAGCGCAACATTTCATCGTGAATGATGCCGGACTGAACTGGTGAACCACCAGGACTGTTGATGCGCAAAATCACACCAACACTTTCAGAATTTTCAAAAGCTGCTTGCAGTGATGCGTTGATCGCATCAGCACTGGCTTTCGTATCAGGTGCGATCTCGCCTTGCAAATCAACCAAGGCTGTGTGCTTACCTAAATTTGATTTACCACCCAAGTCAATATCGAACAGATTGATTGCAACACCGACAAAAACAAGCAATGTCATCATGCGCACAGCTGTTCTCCAGCGACGCCCGCGACGCTGCTCCTTGAGGTTCTCTAGCAACAAATGCTCTAAGGCCTGTTTTTCCCAGACTTTTTCATCAGACATGACTTACTTTCTTAATTAATCTAACTAATTTAATTCAAATAAACAATAAATTTGATTGGTATAAACAAGAGCTTAATCTTTTTATGCGTTACTTGCTAACCAATCAGATAATTCCTGAACATTCTTGACACAAGCCAGAGGATTTTCAGTTTTCAAAACATGTTCAGGATGTGCGCCATAGGTAACCGCCACCGAATCGGCGCCCGCCTGATTGGCCATGCCCAGATCATGGATGGTGTCACCGATCATGAGCACTTTTTGCATTGGCACCATCAATGATTCTGATAACTCCAACAACATCGCAGGGTGTGGCTTGGATTTGGATTCATCGGGTGTGCGCGAATCCGCAAACACCTTTTCCAATTGATGAAAATCTAAAGAACGATCCAAGCCTTTGCGACTTTTACCGGTTGCCACTGCTAAAAGATGTCCTCGATCTTTTAATTGGTGTAACAAATCTTTGACCCCCTCAAACAAACTTAACTCGTGATCTTTGCTCAAGTAATGAAATCTAAAACGATCAATTAATTTGTAGTGGTCATCCACTGAAACGGTTGGGCAAGCTTTGCGCAATGATTCTTGGATGCCTAAGCCAATCACAAAACTGGCCATTGAATCATCAGGGACTGGTAACGCTAAATCTCTGCATGCACTTTGAATGCAACGCACAATGGTGGGCGTGGAATCTATCAAGGTTCCATCCCAATCCCAAACAATTAGTTCATAACGAAGTGACAAGGAAAATTTCTAATGGGAAGTTTGATTTAGTTTTTTTAATAAATCTGGAAGCGCAATCTGAACCGTGTCCCAAACAACATCAAGATTTATATCAAAATATCCATGGGCAATCCTATTTCGCATGCCCCTCATACTTTTCCATTGAACATGAGAATTTTTTTCTGCAAAATCTGGGTATAAATCCATTACCTTTGCAGCAGCTTCACCAACAATTAAAAGACTCATGACAACAGCATTTTGAGTTTTTTTATCAATGACAAACTGGTCTTTGGATAAACCATCTATAAAAGTGATGGCCTCAGTTGCAGCTTGTGAAATATGCTCCAAATAATCTGGAAGTCGATTTTCATTCATACTGGTAGAGCTTGTAAAAGTACTTGCGTTCTGAATTTTTCTGGAAGGTCTTTTGGGGTTAGTACATCAACTCGAACGCCCAATAAGCTCTCAAGCTCATATTGCAAACCACCCAAATCAAACAAAGTAACCCCGGGGCCGACATCAACCAATAGATCTAAGTCACTTCCATCTTGATCCGTGCCAGTGACAACAGAACCAAAGATCCGTGGATTTGATATTTGAAAACGAGCAACCGCCTCTCGTACGGCTGTACGTTTGTTGTTAAGGGCAATTGATGGCTTCACAATATTCTCCTAAATTAGTTAGATGGATTTTACACCTTGAATCAATGATTAAAAAATATTTAACCTTCTGATTTAATTAATTAAATCACAGGATTTTCTAATGTGCCAATACCATCAATTTCAATTTTGACGGTATCGCCCTTCTTTAAAAAACGTGGGGGCTTAAAGCCCATGCCCACACCACTGGGCGTGCCAGTGGCAATCACATCGCCCGGATACAAAGTCATGCCTTTTGAAATGGCCTCGATGATGGTTGGGATATTGAAAATCAATAATTCAGTCGTGGCATCTTGTCTTAACTCGCCATTCACCCAACACTTGATGGACGCTTTGGAAGAATCGAGTTCATCTGCAGATACCAACCATGGGCCCATCGGACAGAAGGTGTCAAAACTTTTACCCAAATGAAATTGCACATGCTTGGCTTGGACGTCGCGCGCGCTGATGTCATTGATGATGGTGTAT
>JBFZCN010000208.1:0-7116 GCA_041307985.1 Burkholderiales bacterium | reverse complement strand
AGAAACGATTGATCACATGACGCCATCAGTCAGAAAGCGCGATCCTGCTTGGACCTATTGGTATGCCAGGGCACAAAAAGAATTGGGCGATGAGTCATTGGCAAAAGAGGGTTGGCAAGCCTTGATTGATCAGTACCATTTTTATGGACAATTGGCCAGAGAAGATTTGGGCATGAAAATTTATGTACCCAAGCGAGTGGCGGCTGAAGAAAGTTTGGTGAAGCAGGCGTCATCAAATAAGGCCTTCGCAAGAGCTGTGCGCTTTTATGACATGGGCATGCGTTTTGAGGGAAATAGGGAGTGGAATTGGGAATTGCGTGGTCTTAGCGATAAACAGTTAATTGCTGTGGCTGAGCACGCGAAGCGCATTGGTTTATATGATCGCGCTGTTAACACGGCTGATCGAACAAAATTAGAGCATGACTTTGGCTTACGCTATCCAACGCCATTCAAGGAGTCCCTTGCTCCAATCGCTGGATCAATTGGTCTAGATACCAACTGGGCTTATGGCTTGATACGTCAAGAATCACGTTTCATCATGAATGCGCGTTCACATGTCGGCGCTTCTGGCTTGATGCAGGTGATGCCAGCAACTGCTAAGTACGTGGCAAAAAAAATCGGGATGAATGGCTATAAGCCATCTCAAATAGATGACATGAAAGTTAATTTAACCTTGGGCAGTCATTATTTGAATATGGTTTTACAGGACTTAGACGGTTCATGGGCTTTGGCCTCTGCTGCCTATAACGCTGGCCCTGGCAGACCCAAGATGTGGCGTGAGAAACTGCCTCGAACGGTTGAAGGCGCGATTTTTGCTGAAACAATTCCCTTCAATGAAACCAGAGGATATGTCAAAAATGTTTTAGCCAATGCCAGCTATTACACCGCCATGTCGAGCAATAAAACACCATCTCTGAAGCAAAATCTTGGGATGGTCTCTCCTAAAACATCTGTATTGTCGGAATTACCATGATGAATGAAGTGAAAATATTATTGATTGGTGGCAGCGGTTTCATTGGTCAAAAAATAGCCAGTGGCTTGAGCGCACTTGGCCACACAGTTTTATTGCCAACCCGCAAAGCTGCATATGCTAAAGAGTTGTGGGTCTTGCCCCAGCTTCAGGTGATTGAAGTAAACATTCATGATCCTGCGGCGTTGACTGATTTATGCCAACGTTTAGGACCCGATGGCGTGGTGATTAACTTGGTCGGTATCTTACATGACAAAACAGGAACACCTTACGGCCCAGGCTTTCTAAAAAACCACGTTGAGTTAACTAAAAAAATCATTGCTGCGATGGGAGCAGCGAATTTAAAGCGCTACATCCATATGAGCGCATTGGGCGCCAGTAGTTCTGGCGCATCGATGTATCAGCGCAGCAAGGGTGATGCAGAGAACTTAGTTAAAGCCAGTGATTTAGATTGGACAATTTTTAGACCGTCTGTGGTGTTCGGCGAAAAAGATAAATTCATCAATCTTTTTGCATCTTTACAAAAGTTCGCGCCAGTTTTACCTTTGGGTGGTGCAAACGTTAGATTTCAGCCGGTCTATGTGTCTGATGTCGCGCAAGCATTTGTTAAATCAATTTCAATGTCAGAGACAATTGGCCGAGTGTTTGATTTGGCCGGACCCCGCGTGTTCACCTTGACTGAGTTGGTGAACTTCGCTGGAGTGTTGGGCGGTAGAAAAAGTTTTGTCATTCCTTTGCCAAAACCATTGGCCTATTTGCAGGCAGGCTTATTAGAAATGATGCCTGGACCTACTTTGATGTCTCGAGATAATTTGGCTTCTATGAGTGAAGACAATGTGCTGCCAGCAGGCGCTGAAAATGCTTTAGAAAAAGTATTTGCCATCAACCCACAAGCATTGGATGTTTTAATCAAGTGAAGATTTATGTTGTTGGGGGCGCCATCAGAGATCAGTTGCTGGGATTGCCAGTAAAGGATCTTGATTATGTTGTTGTTGGCGCAACACCAGAGCAAATGCTGGCCCAGGGGTACACCCCTGTTGGGCAAGATTTCCCAGTATTTTTACATCCGGTCACGCACGCAGAATATGCCTTGGCCAGAACTGAGCGAAAAGTTTCGCCTGGTTATAAGGGCTTTGTGTTTCATGCAGATCCAGAAGTGACCCTAGAGCAAGATTTAGCAAGACGCGATTTGACCATCAATGCAATGGCCAAGGAGGCTGACGCGAATGGGCGACCTGTTGGTGATGTGATTGATCCCTATGGTGGCCAAAAAGATATCAACAATAAATTATTCAGACACATTGGGCCTGCCTTCAGTGAAGACCCCGTGCGTCTGCTACGCATCGCAAGATTCGCCGCACGCTTTCCTGATTTTTCAATAGAGCCATCCACACTCAACTTACTCAAGAAAATTCATTCGAGTGGCGAACTCAATGCCTTAGTCAAAGAAAGAGTTTGGCAGGAAATCTCTAGGGGCTTGATGTCTGAGAAGCCATCTAGGATGTTGGAAGTATTGCTTGAGATAGGTGTTTTTGAATTATTTTTCCCCAAATTGAATTCAAAAAATTCATCTTTGTTGAATGATATTGACTTGGCAGCCAAGCAGCAATTAAACATGTCTCAGCGGTGCGCAGTTTTGTTGTCAAGTTTAAGTATTGAAGACATCAATGCTTGGGCGGGATTGTGGGGCATTCCAATTGAGTGCCACGATCATGCTGCCTTGACCCGTGAATTAAAAGTGGGCTTAAAGTCGCCCGATCTTGAGCCGCGAAATTTATTAGATTTATTAAATCGCGTAGATGTTTGGAGAAAGCCTGAGCGATTTAATGAGCTCGCAAAAGTCGCTGATTTATTAAGGCTTCCGACGAAGCAGTTACTCAACTCATATGACCAAGCGAAAAAAGTAGATATTGCCAAGATTGTTCAGGAGATTGGTGAGCAGGGCTCATCGACTGGGGCCAAGATCAAACAATTGATTGAAGACAGAAGGCTTTTGGCAATTAAAAATAATTAGATTAGCTTGTAGAGAGTTGCAAAGACTTATAAAGATCGCGGCCTTGATCTGAACCCAGGTAAGTCACCTTCTTCAAAAGGTAGCTGTTTGCCAAAACACATCACTTTGAATAACTCACCCATTTCTGATTCTGATAATAATTTTTGAATAGCGTTTGACTGTGGCATGAATTCAGTGGCATTCGATGGGTCAACTTTTTGCATTAATAATGTGGCGATGCCTGCATCTAATAAGTAAGCAGCTTGGCTTGTGTAACCGAGAAGTGATAGACCAGAACCGATGCCGGTCTTTGCAATGCTGGTCCAGTCAACGTGAGCAGTTAAGTCGCACAGCCCAGGCTGAAAGAATGGGTCTTGAATCGCGCGATGCGCATAATGACCCATGACAGTTCCTTGGTTGCGCTGAGAGTGATAGTACTCATGCTCAGGAAATCCGTAATCAATCGTTAGCACAACCCCCATGTCTAAGATCTCAGAGATGCTGCTTATCCAAGCTTTGGCATTGACATTGATTTCAGTGGTGTAACCATTTTCAAACGATTGTTCTTGCAAGCATTCTGGGAGAATTGCCAGAGGAACCTCTTTACCCAAGCAGTGTCTGAAGCTGATGGTATTTTCTGATGCATCTTCAGATGATTCTGTGGCCAAAGTAACATCTTTAAAGACCCACTGTTGATTTTGATAAGTGATCAATTCAATGGGCATGGCATCCAAGACTTCATTGGCAAGGATGATCCCTGTGAAGTTTTTTGGCAGTTGGTTAATCCAGGTGACCTGATCAAATTGAGGGGATAGTCTTGATTGTTGTCGTTCAATCAGATCTGCCGATAAATCAAGAATGCTGTAACTATCAAGCTTAATTCCCTGGCGTTGCAATTCTGTCAAAATCGACTCTGCCAGGGCGCCGGTGCCTGCGCCAAATTCTAGAATTTTGACCGCTTGATTGAGGTTTTGAAAATGTTCAATGACTGGTAGCAAGGTTTGCACAATCGTTGCCCCAAATAAAGGGCTGATTTCAGGGGCCGTGGTGAAGTCTCCCTTGCTGCCAAGCTTGTTTTTGCCGGCGGCGTAATACCCCAAACCTGGCGCATACAGCGCCATTTCCATATACTTAGCAAAAGAAATTTGCCCGTTTTGAGCCTGAATTTCTTTTTGAATTAAACGAGCCAGCGTTTGACTATGAGACGCTTCTTCAATACTAGGGTTAATATCCATACCTCGCGAGTCTACAACTCTTATAAGTGATGCTGCAAAAAATATGAAAAACCCAAAAATTGCCTTAGTAACAGGAGCCGCCAAGCGCGTTGGCCGCGCTATTGCGATTGGCCTAGCCAAGGATGGCTGGGACGTTGCCATTCATTATGGCAACTCCAAAGAGGCTGCTGAGCAGACTGTCAAGGATATCTTGGCAACTGGGCAGCGCGGTATTGCTTTGCAGGCAGATTTATCAGATGAATCTCAAGCCAGTCAGTTGATCAGCAGATGCTGTGATGCTTTGGGTTTACCATCTTGTTTGGTGAACAACGCTTCCTTATTCCAATACGATGTTGCTTCAAGTTTTAGTTATGACTCTCTTGATCGCCACATGCTCACCAACGTGGCTGCACCATTGATCTTGTCACGAGATCTTTACCGCCAGCATGCAAAGTTAAGAACTGCTGATACTCGTGGCCCAAGTGGGGTGGTGATCAACTTACTTGATCAGAAATTAGAAAACTTGAACCCAGACTTTTTGTCTTATACCTTGTCAAAGGCGGCTCTTAATTCAGCAACTAATTTATTGGCACAATCTTTTGCCCCTACATTGCGGGTAGTGGGGCTGGCTCCTGGAATCACGATGGTGTCAGGTGATCAATCCGAAGATGGCTTTGCCAAGGCTCATAGCATGACTCCTCTACAGCAATCATCGACCCCTGATGATATTGCTGATGCAGTGATTTATTTGGCTGGTGCAAAAGCCATAACTGGTACAACTTTGTATGTTGATGGTGGGCAGCATTTACTTTCGACCAATCGTGACGTGATGTTTTTGACGGAGTAAATTATGCAAGCATTGTTAACCCACCCTCGCCTGATGGATTGCCGAAGATTATTTCTGAGCAATTACGAGGTTTATATCAATATTGGTGTGCATGATTTTGAAAAGCGCGGGGAGCAACGCGTATTAATCAATGTTGACTTATTTGTGCCTTTGATTGAAAACACGCCATCAAAAGACAGTCTTGATGAAGTGGTTGATTACGACTTCATGCGTCAGAGTATTTTAGAGAGGGTTTCGAGGGGGCACATACACCTTCAAGAAACCTTGTGTGATGATGTGGCAAAAATCATGTTGGCTCACCCAAATGTGAGAGCCGTTAAAGTTTCAACTGCAAAGCCAGACGTTTATCCTGATTGCGAAGCAGTTGGCGTTGAAATTTTCCTGATAAAAGAATGAAAGATCCTCGCAAAATAGCCTACGAAGAAAATAAGCTAGACAAAAAACTTTGTCGTCTAGCTGGCCAGGCCATCGTTGATTACAACATGATTGAGGATGGTGACAAGGTCATGGTTTGCATGTCTGGTGGTAAAGACAGTTATGCCATGCTCGATATTTTGATGAAATTGAAAGAGCGCGCCCCGATTCATTTTGATTTAGTGGCCGTCAACCTTGATCAAAACCAACCAGGCTTTCCAAAAGAAACCCTGCCCAATTATTTTAAACAATTAGGTGTGGAGTTTCATATTGAAGACCAAGACACCTATGGGATTGTGATGCGCGTGATTCCTGAGGGGAAAACAACTTGTGGTCTTTGCTCTCGTTTAAGACGTGGCATTTTGTACAGAGTGGCTGGTGAGCTTGGCGCAACCAAGATTGCACTGGGACATCACCGCGATGACATCATTGAGACTTTGCTGATGAATATGTTTCATGGCGGTAAGTTAAAAGGCATGCCACCAAAATTAAAATCTGATGATGGCAAGCACATTGTGATCAGACCTTTAGCCTATGTGCCAGAGAGCTATCTTGAAAGATATGCTGCGCAGATGGATTTTCCAATCATTCCTTGCAACTTGTGCGGAAGCCAAGAAAATCTGCAGCGAAATGCGATGAAAGCCTTGATCAAAGAATGGGAAAAGAAATACCCAGGTCGCGTAGAAAGCTTATTCAGCTCCATCCAAAATGTGGTGCCTTCACATTTAATGGATGCCACCCAATTTGATTTTAAAGATTTAAGTCAGGATGAAGCTTCTAGCGATTTGTCAGAGCAGAACGCTTGGCAGCCAATACAGATGACTCTTTGATCAGCTCCTGAACATCCAGGGCCCAAGTTTCAACTCGACTACTGGCGTATTTTCTTTGTTCATCATTCATGATCTGAGTGATGAATGAACTCAACTGAACTCCTATAGCACTTCTTCTTTTGCCAAAAGCTTGCTGTTCTTTTGTTGTGCCGTATTCAAAGTTTTTAAGATAAACCGTCAGCAATTCTTCGGCTTGTTGCTGATTCAGTTTATTTTGCTGAATCGATTTAACAATCTTAATTAAGTCACTCTGACGGCGCAGGCGTTCTTGATAAACCATGTTCATGTCTAATGGATGATTGTTGATGTGTTGCCTAATTTTTTCGGCTTGCTCTTTATTGATGCTGCCAAATAGCCACTCAACTCGATCAATGACTTTATCGGCCCTGACCTTATTTTGTTTTTCTAATCCTGGTGGCAGCCATTCTTTGGCAAATTTCTCGTTACCCCTTTGCATTCTTTTTTGCATGGCTTCGATTTGATTGCTTTGTAAAGTAACAAAAATCTTTGCAGCGTCAGGAGTTGTTTTTTTTGCAATGGCGTATATGAATTTTTTGAGGTCATCAGAAAATTGTCTGACCTCATCAGTGGAGAGTGGGCGCTTAAGCTGACCACGTAACTGCTCTAATGTTTTTGAAACATCTGCCAGTTGCTCGGTGCGATGCCACCAGAATTGTTGTTCTAAGAGCTCGCGAGTGATAACTTCTTGCTCTGCCGTTAAGCCAATGTGATCATCAATCCACCATCTGACCAAAGTGTCACCCTGGTTATAGGCAAACCTCACCGTGCTGCAAGCAGTGATCAGCAAAACAAGGCAGCCAATGACCGTTATTTTGATAGTTTGGAGA
>JBFZCN010000207.1:0-4355 GCA_041307985.1 Burkholderiales bacterium | reverse complement strand
TATGAGTCCATCAAGTACTGAGGTTCTGTGTGCTCAATCGCTGGGTTCAAACCTTTCTTCACCAAATACTCAACTTGCTTGCGAATTTCTTCTGTTGTCATCGCAGGCAAATATGAAAAAGTTTCAAACTTACGGCTAGCAGGATCAGAGAGACGGCTATGATAGTCTTGCATAGTCATGATATTTTTCCTTTAGATAATGTTCTATAAATAATTAATGAGTGTTGATTACTTGTGAGCAACGTCTAGTTTGTCAACAGTATCGAATTCAAATTTAATTTCTTTCCATGTTTCCATAGCGATCTTGAGTTCAGGTGAATTCTTAGCTGCGTCCATAAGAACAGTCTTACCTTCCTTCTCCACGGCAACACCTTCATTGCGAGCCTTGACGCAAGCTTCAAGAGCCACACGGT
The DNA here is from genome assembly GCA_041307985.1 of Burkholderiales bacterium. Classification (GTDB taxonomy): domain Bacteria; phylum Pseudomonadota; class Gammaproteobacteria; order Burkholderiales; family Burkholderiaceae; genus Polynucleobacter. Next base: position 3,943 of record JBFZCN010000207.1, on the reverse strand, counting down.
TGGCAGCAGCGCCGGCCGCATTACCCCATGGGTGACCCAATGTACCACCACCAAACTGCAATACTGAGTCATCACCAAAGATGTTCACAAGAGCTGGCATGTGCCATACGTGAATACCACCAGAGGCAACAGGAATAACACCTGGCATAGAACCAAAGTCTTGGTCGAAGAAAATACCGCGGCTACGATCTTCTTTGATGAAGCTATCACGCATGATGTCAATCCAACCCAATGTTGAAGCGCGATCGCCTTCAAGTTTTCCAACCACAGTACCTGAGTGCAAGTGATCACCACCTGATAAACGCAAGCACTTAGTTAGTACGCGGAAATGAATACCATGATGCGGGTTGCGGTCCAACACAGCGTGCATCGCACGGTGGATATGCAACAACATTCCGTTATCACGACACCAGTTAGCTAAGCCTGTATTTGCACAGAAACCACCTGTGAGGTAATCATGCATGATGATTGGCGAACCGATTTCTTTCGCATATTCAGCACGTTTGTACATTTCTTCTGGAGTTGGTGCTGTTACGTTAAGGTAGTGACCTTTGCGCTCACCTGTCTCACGTTCAGCTTTTTCAATCGCTTCTTGAACAAAGTCAAAACGTTGGCGCCAGCGCATGAATGGCTGACTGTTAACGTTTTCGTCGTCTTTTGTGAAATCAAGACCGCCACGCAAACATTCATACACGGCACGACCATAGTTTTTGCCAGATAAACCTAATTTAGGCTTGATCGTACAACCCAATAGAGGACGGCCATATTTATTCATGATGTCGCGCTCTACTTGAATACCGTGTGGAGGACCACCACATGTCTTAACGTAAGCAATTGGGAAGCGGATATCTTCTAAACGAAGTGCGCGCAATGCTTTGAAACCGAATACGTTACCAACCAATGAAGTTAATACGTTAACAATTGAACCTTCTTCAAATAGATCGATTGGATAAGCCACAAACGCATAAAAACATGTGTCATCGCCAGGTACGTCCTCAATGCTATAGGCACGGCCTTTGTAATGATCTAAATCTGTTAATAGGTCTGTCCAAACTGTTGTCCAGGTGCCTGTAGAAGACTCAGCAGCAACAGCAGCTGCAAGTTCCTCGCGGTCCACGCCTGGTTGAGGCGTGATTTTGAATACGGCCAAAATATCAGTATCTTTAACTGCATAGTTTGGTTCCCAATATGTGCTGCGGTATTCCTTAACACCGGCATTGTAGGTCTTTGTTGCCATCTGCTGTGCTCCCTTGTGGTTGAAGTAAACGAAAGTGAAGCTATTTTTCACCCACAGAAGAATAAATAAAAGTAAAATGTTTTTATCGTTATCTTTTACTTTTATAAAACATGAAGCTTCGACACGCCACATTACATCAATTAAGAATTTTCCTAGCTGTTGCAGAACATAATAGTTTTGCCAAGGCTGCTCAATCACTGCACCTCTCACCTCCGACTTTATCCCTACAAGTCAAGCAGTTAGCAGAAACAGTGGGGCAACCTTTATTTGAACAACTGGGCAAGAAAATATTCCTGACCTCTGCTGGAAAGATCCTCGCTGAGGCTTGTCAAGACATTGCGCAACGCATGGATTTGCTCAGCGAGGATTTGTCAGCATTACAAGGGGTTGAACGTGGCAAGCTCAAATTGGCTATTTTGACCACAGTTAAATACTCTGTCCCTAAATTACTTGGTGGATTTTGTGCTGCACACCCTGGAATTGAAGTTGCCATGGTCGTAGGTAACCGTGAAAACTTACTACAGCGATTAGCCAATAACAAAGATGACCTCTACATCATGGGGCAACCACCAGAAAATATGGATGTGGTGAGTGAACATTTTGGCAATAATCCATTGGTTTTGGTTGCACCCCCCAATCACCCACTGGTTGGAAAAAAGAAAATTTCAGCGAAAGAGTTACGAGATGAACCATTTATCTTGCGTGAACCTGGATCAGGTACTCGATTAACAACAGAACGATTCTTTGAACAACATGGTTTTATGCCCATTAATCGTTTAGAGGTTGGCAGCAATGAAGCCATCAAACAAACAGTTGCAGGAGGACTTGGATTGGCGGTCTTATCAGCGACCACTGTTGTTTCTGAATTAGCTTTGGGAGAGCTGGTACAACTTGATGTCAGCGGATTTCCACTGATCCGACGCTGGCAAGTTGTATATCCTCGCGGCAAAAGACTATCACCTGCAGCTGAGGCATTCAAAGAATGGATTTACGAAAATCGTCCCACAGAAATTGGTGGGCCGAAAGAATCAATTGAGAAAAATTAAAAACGCCAAAAACCTGATCTAGGGAAGTAAATCTCGCGGTATCTTTGCTCTTGCTTGAGCGATGTCACCAAGAAGCGCACGATTTCATCATGCTTGCTAGAGCAATCCAGTTTGCGTTCTGCAATGCGTTCTTTGGCAGCAGCAACAATGGCAACATCTAAATCAAATGCTTTACTGTCCAAACCTGTTTGAGCTCCCAAACAAATTTGGAAGTCACTCATGGTGTCAATCCGTTGAGTGATCTGCTGTGGCGTCAAAGAGGCGCAGCCGCTGAGCAATACCAATGTCAGTAGCGTCACGTACTTAGTAAATTCTTGGATTGAAAATTGTTTAACCATGGTCATACTTTAGCAAATATTGAAATTTTTATCACTTGACTCATCAATCATCAGAGAGTCACGCCACTTGCTTTCAGTGGGGAGTGTTCTGCCAGTTCATCAATGTAGTTTTCAATACCATTGCTCTCTCGAACCAGAAAACGCTCAACGGCTTTAGAGAACTCAGGATCTTTGATCCAGTGTGCTGATTGCATTTTGACTGGCATGAATCCTCTGGCCATTTTGTGCTGTCCCTGAGCACCGCCTTCAAAAACATCAATGCCTTGACTGATGCAGTATTCGATTGCTTGGTAGTAGGCTGTTTCAAAATGCAGGCAAGACACGTGCTCTAAAGCACCCCAATACCGACCGTAAGCGGTTTTAGTGGGCCCAGACTGATCGACAAAGAGCAAGGATGCTGCGATTGCTTGCTCGTTTCTATGAGCCACAATCAAATGAAGGTTTTCAGGCATGCTTTGGCTGAGCATTTGAAAGAATGATTCACTTAAGTATGGTGACGAGCGGTGTTCATAGTAGGTGTTGGCATAACAACGGTAAAAAAATGCCCAATCCTCTTGAGTGGCATCTGGGCCACCAACATGACGAAAAGATATTCCTGCACTATGCACCTGAGATCGTTCTTTTCGAATATTTTTACGACGCTTCATATTGAGCTGACTTAAAAAGTCTTCCATGCTTTGATAAGCATGGTTTTTCCAATGAAATTGGACGGCATCTCTGGCCATGAATCCTTGTTTCAATAAAAGCTCTTGCGTTTCTTGCTCGGCAAACAGAATATGCGCAGATGAAATCTCATTCTGTATCAATAGTTGCTTTAATTGCTTTATCAGCTGAATACGTATTGCATCCGTATCATCACTCTCACCCACCAATAGACGGGCTCCTCTGACTGGTGTGAAGGGAATGGCACAAAGTGCTTTGGGGTAATAAGACAAACCATGTTGTTGATAGGCTTCAGCCCAAGACCAGTCAAAGACATATTCGCCATATGAATGACTTTTCAAATAAAGTGGCATCAAGCCAATTGGATTTTCATCACCAGATGCATAAATGGCCAGGTGCGCCACTTGCCAGCCGGTGTTGCCGCCAACGCAAGCGCAATCCTCTAAAGCACTTAAAAACTCATGGCGCAAAAAAGGAGTGGCGTTTTTCCCCAAAAGATTATTCCAGCCATCTTTTGAGACCATATGAATGCTATTAAGAATCCGACATTCAAAGCTATTGTTTTCAGACACTTATATTGGCCGTGATTTCTATTAAGTTAGAGCAGAATTTGATTGTAATTTAAGGTAGCAAATCTGTTTTGTGGCACTAAAAAACTG
>JBFZCN010000206.1:0-3042 GCA_041307985.1 Burkholderiales bacterium | reverse complement strand
GTAATCGATAATCAACAATCAAAATCGATGATTATTTACAGCACTATCAGAGATAGTGCCCGCTCAAAATAATCGCCCAGGTCAGGGCGCACAACAATAACGCCAGCATCACAGCAGCGCTGCCAAAGTCCTTGGCTCGTTTGGATAAGCCATGAACCTCAAAAGAAATACGATCAATCGCCGCCTCTATACTTGAGTTTAAAAGTTCGATGATCAGCACCAAGATGACTGATGCAATCAACAGAATCTTTTCAACGGGCGTTACAGGCAAGTAAATGGCCAGTGGAATCAGGATCAAGCTTAAGGCCAGCTCTTGGCGAAAGGCGCTTTCTTCTTTGTAGGCGTAAATCAAGCCATTCCAAGAGTTGATGGCCGCCCGAAATGCTCGGGTGACTCCTTTATTACCCTTGTGAGGGTTATCTTCAATTTGATAATTTGACATGTCAATTTTCAATTAAATAAGTACCATTATTAAGCAATAAAACTATGACAACTTGATGTCATGAAAAGACAGTTTCTCAGAAATGTCACAGATTTGATATCGTAATTTCATAAAACTTCCTGACACTATGATTAATTAATGACAGGAGCTTTTTATGAAAATCACGGTTATCGGAACTGGTTATGTTGGCTTGGTAACCGGTGCTTGCTTGGCAGAGCAAGGTAACCATGTATTTTGCTTGGATCTTAATCAAGAAAAGATTGATATTCTGAATGCGGGCGGTGTTCCCATTTACGAGCCTGGTTTAAAAGAAATCATTGAGCGTAATTTGGCTTATGGCCGCTTAATTTTCTCAACTGATATTCCTGCTGCTGTGGCGTATGGCGATACCCAGTTTATTGCGGTGGGCACGCCTCCAAACGAAGATGGCTCAGCTGATTTGCAGTATGTGTTGCAAGCTGCCAAGCAAATTGGACAGCACATGAATCGTTTCAAAGTGGTCGTGAATAAATCTACGGTACCCGTTGGAACGGCCGACAGGGTCACGGAAGTGATTGCTCAAGAATTATTGATTCGTTCTTTGCCCAGTGAAAATTTTTCCGTGATTTCAAATCCAGAGTTCTTGAAAGAAGGCGCAGCGATTGAAGATTTCATGAGACCAGATCGGATTGTGATTGGAAGTCAGTCCAACGCTGCAGGTTATGCCGCTAAAGAAATGATGAAGCAGTTGTATGCGCCATTTAATCGACATCATGAAAGAACTTACTACATGGATGTCAGAAGTGCTGAGCTCACTAAATATGCTGCCAATGCAATGCTAGCGACCCGTATTTCATTCATGAACGAAATTGCTAATCTGGCCGATGTCTTGGGCGCTGACATTGAGTCTGTGAGGCAGGGCATTGGCTCAGACTCGCGCATTGGCTACAGTTTCTTGTACGCAGGGACAGGGTACGGCGGTAGTTGCTTCCCAAAAGATGTCTCAGCACTTTCTAAAATTGCTGAGCAACATGGTCAAGAGCTTAAATTGATCAAAGCGGTTGAAGAGGTCAATGAATCTCAAAAAAATATCTTAGTGAAAAAAATTACACAACGTTATGGCAAAGACCTCACAGGAAAAACATTTTGTTTGTGGGGTTTGGCATTCAAACCCAACACCGATGACATGAGAGAGGCCCCTAGCCGGGTTGTGATCAAAAATTTATTGATGAGGGGAGCCAAAATACAGGCGCATGACCCGGTTGCCATGCATGAAGCCCATTTAGCTCTTCATACGGATATGGCTGAGCATATTAATTTACTCAAAGGCCTGAGCTACCATGATGATGCCATGCAAGCCGCACAGGGTGCGGATGCACTCTTGATCATGACTGAGTGGAAGTCATTCAGAAGCCCTGATTTCAATGCCCTGAAGCAAGCGTTATTAGCGCCAATGATCTTTGACGGTAGAAATATTTATGATCCCCAGTTGGTGATTGATCAAGGATTTGAATATATTGGTATTGGCCGAAGGATTGCGTATGACGCCATTCACTTGCCAAAAGATTATTTGTCCCAAAATTCAAATCAAGGCATTCAGCTAAATCCCCTGATTCAATCAGGAGTGTCGATCACTCATTAAGGATTGCTTATATTTTTCAGGTAAATCCAAATCAAAATAAGACGCACTTGTTTTGATCAATTGATATTCAATTGATTTATGCAGTTCATGAGCAGGTGACTGCTTGGGCGGCATCATATCTCTCATTGAAAAGTAAATTTTGTATTCTTGAGCCATGTTGATAAATCCTTCTTCACATTACTTGAGTAGTTATTGATGTGAAGGCTACGCAAGATTTTTGACATTCCGATGAACAATTTAAGAACTTTTGAAGAGCCATTAAAATAGGGCTTGAGAGGCTGATATTTGGATCTCAGCAGATGGATAAAGCTTAAATTTATATTGTTTTTCAAAGACTTGTTAATATTCATCTTATGTCGTCACTTAAAACTCGTTTAATCAGGATTTTCTTGATTGTTTTGCTCATTTCTTGGTTAGTGAGCGAGATATTTGGATTGCTAGAAGGCTTGCTAGCAGCAACGCTTTGCCTGAGCCTATTGCTCATTCATCAGCTTTGGCACGCCTCTAAACTCATTCGTTTATTACTATCACCTAACTTTGGAGAAGTGCCAAACGCTTTAGGAATTTGGGGAGAAATCTATTACCGCCTACATAAACTAGCGCGTTCATGGCGTGACCAAGTCTTAGAAATTGAGCAGCAGCACAGTCGTTTTATTCAGGCTGTTCAAGCAACCCCTAATGGCGTAGTAATGCTCAATGAAGACGATCAAATTGAGTGGTGCAATAGTATTGCTGAGCGACACTTTGGCGTTAACGCTAAAAGAGATGCCATGCAGCGCATCACCCATATTTTGCGCAAACCCGCATTCGTACAGTACATCATTCGCCAAAACTACCGTGAACCAGTTCGCTTAACTAATATGGGCGTATTCGAGCAATTCACCTTGGATGTACAAATTTTCCCTTATGGCGATAAACAAAAACTTCTCTTATCCCAAGATGTTTCTCAAATTGAAAAAACTGACTCAATGCGAAGAGA
>JBFZCN010000205.1:0-2521 GCA_041307985.1 Burkholderiales bacterium | reverse complement strand
CCATCACCATGCGCTGATGAAATTGCCACTGGTTCGCCTAAACCTAATTCATAGAAATCTGCTGTGACTGTGGTGTGCGCCATGCCCTCAGCTTTATTCACCGCCAGAATGATTGGGCGACCAGTCTTGCGCAAAAAATCTGCAATGACACGGTCCTGAGGTGCCATGCCTAAACGAGCATCCACCAAGAAAATCACCACATCGGCTTCAACCACCGCTTGTTTGGTTTGCTTGGCCATTTCTGCCAAGATGCCTGTTTTAGCCACCGGCTCAAAACCGCCTGTATCAATACATATGAACTCTCGCTCACCAACACGGCCATTACCATAGTGACGATCGCGCGTTAAGCCAGAAAAATCAGCCACCAACGCGTCACGCGAACGCGTCAAGCGATTGAATAGTGTTGATTTACCAACGTTTGGTCTGCCAACAATGGCAATAACTGGTTTCATAGATTCTTTAAGTCGCTGATCAAGTAAGGCTTGATTTTTTAATCAAAACCTTACTCAGACAGGTATATTTTAATTGGGTCGATAGGCAGATAAAGTGCCGCCACGTGTTTGAATGATCAACAATCCACTCGCCACGATTGGGGCTGCACTGATACCACTGCTATCAACACGAACTCTGGCAATGACTTGGCCACTGTTTTGTTCCAAGAAATGGAGATAGCCTTGTTTATCACCCATCACAACCACACGACCAACCGCGAGGGGCTCCCCAACATCACGCCAAGTCATGGTCTCATTGCGCCAAACTTCAACGCCATCAGCTGCTCTGTATGCAACAACATGAGATTTTTCATCGGCCGCAAAAACGAAATCTTGTGATTGAGCTGTGCCAGTGTGGCTTGAAAAATCTTTTGCCCAAGTTAAATTGCCGCTACTCAAGTCACCACAAGCAATTCTTCCCTGAAAAGCCACAGCACATAAACGACGGCCCAACACAGTTGGTCTGGCAGAAACATCTGTCATGCGCTCGATCTCTGAGAATCCCTTAGGGTAAGACAGGGATGATTCCCACAAAAGACTGCCTGAAGATAAGCCGATCACGCCAATCTTGCCACCAGAAAAACCAGTCACAAAAGCATCTGCGGCAATTGGCACCATTGGAAAACTGTTTCTGAGTGCTAAGGCTGTTTGAGGTCGCACATAAGACCAGCGACGCTTTCCTGTTTTGGCATCTAAGCCAATGAAGCGGTTATCAATGGTTCGAATCACTGCAATACCACCCAAGACAAGGGGCTCAGTCAAAACCTCGCCACCAACCTTTTCTTCCCAAAGCTTTTGACCAGCTGAATCGTAGGCATAAACCAGGCCTTTGGTTGACCCAACCACCACAACAGCGCCATCACTACCAGGACCCGATGAAACATCTGAAGGAGCTTTTACTTGCCATGCAGCTTTACCTGTCAGGACCTCGATTTTTGAAATCAAACCGTTACCAGCTGAGGTGTATAAGTAATCCCCAGCCAAAACTGGTCGCATCACAAAAGTATCAGACTTACCAACGCTTGTAGACCAAATAGAAGCAACGGAAATTTTGTCATCCACTTTGGTCAAAGAGGCAGGCTCACGCTTTTTAACGCTGGAGCATGAGGCCAAAAAACTGATAGCTAAAAAAGCCCATGCAAGTTTAGATAGGGATTTAGTCATTAACGACCTCCAACAGCATCTAATTTAACTTTCAATAAACGTTTTGCTTCATCTGCCGCATCAGGGTTCTTAGACAATCTATCCCATGCTTGCTGATAAAACTGGCGAGCCTCAGCCATTTTTTGTTGGGCCAACTGCACATCGCCACGTCTTTCTAGCAACAATGGCTCAAAAGCTTTTGATACTGAAGCGCTGGCCACTTTTTCGGCCTCAGCAAAATCAGGCTTATCAATCAACAAGGACACCAAGCGCGCTCTGGCAACATCACGGTGAGCATCAGATGATGCTTTAGACATCGTCCAGCGCAACTGTTGCTCAGCAGCGCCCATATCACCTGAGCTATTCGCCGCTTGAGCAGCAACTAATCCAGCCATACCAGCGTAACTGGTTGATGAGTATTGATCTTGCAAATCTTTGGTAGCTCTTAGAACACCTGGCACATCTTGCTTTTGAGCAGAGGTCAGCAAAGTGTCATAAAGCTTGCTAGCAGCAAGAGAGGAACGGTTTTGCCACCAATTCCAGGTAGTGTATGAAGTGTATGAGAGCAAAATGAGGATAAGTATCGCAATCAACCATTTGCCGTATTGCTTCCACCAAGCTTTTAACTCGGCTAACTGTTCTTGTTCTTCTAGATTGAAATGCATAGTTACTCTCTTATTCTGAAGTGCTGACTAATTGGTTGATGTCTTCATCAACCAAATTATCCATTGAGACAGTGATTTGTTGGCCATCACGACGCAAATCTTTTAACTGAACTTGATTAGCGGCCAGTTCATCAGGTCCAATAATAATCGCATATGCTGCACCGCTGGCATCTGCTTTTTTCATTTGTGATTTAAAGCTTGCAGCCTCACCATCTGCGGAAC
>JBFZCN010000204.1:0-3369 GCA_041307985.1 Burkholderiales bacterium | reverse complement strand
GCGTTATGGCTTTGAGAAAATAGACCGCATTTGGTCAGAGGTCACCATCGTGTTGGCTGACACGATTCCGGGCGTTCGTGTGGTGAAGGCTTTTGCTCAAGAAGAGCGAGAGTCTGATCGTTTTAGATTGGCCAATGAGCATAACTTGGCCGTGAACGATCGAGTGAATCGAGTTTGGGCTTTGTTTTCTCCAACGATTACCTTGTTAACAGAAATTGGATTATTGGTGGTGTGGGCTTTTGGTATCTGGCAAATATCAAACGATGCCATCACCGTTGGTATGTTGACGGCATGCTTGGCCTATATCGGACGTTTTTATACACGCCTAGATTCCATGAGTCGCATTGTGGCCTTCACTCAACAGGCGGCTACGGCATCTAAACGTATTTTTGATATTTTGGATCATGTGTCCAGCGTTCCAGAACCAAGTCAACCTATCAAGCTCACAAATGTAAAAGGCCAGATAGAATTAAACAATGTGGGCTTCAGGTACGGCAATCGCTCTGTGACAAGAGAGATTAATTTAAAGATTGCTCCAGGAGAAATGATTGGCTTGGTTGGCCACAGTGGATCTGGCAAGAGCACCCTGGTCAATTTGATTTGTCGTTTTTATGATGTCGCCGAAGGCACGATTCGCTTGGATGGCGTTGATATTCGTTCAATTGCTGTGGCTGACTATCGCAGGCACATTGGCTTAGTGCTGCAAGAGCCATTCTTATTCTTTGGCACGATTGCTGAAAACATTGCCTACGGCAAACCAAATGCAACTCGTGCAGAAATTATCTCTGCCGCAAGAGCGGCTCATGCCCATGAATTTATCTTAAGACTTCCGCATGGCTATGACTCTTTGGTTGGCGAGAGAGGCCAGTCTTTGTCTGGTGGTGAAAGACAGCGGATTTCAATTGCAAGGGCTTTGCTGATTGATCCGCAAATCTTGATCCTTGATGAAGCAACCTCATCAGTTGATAGTACGACAGAAAAAGAAATACAAAAAGCCTTGGATAATTTGGTCAAGGGCCGAACCACGATTGCCATTGCTCACCGCCTATCAACATTACGCAAAGCAGATCGTTTGATTGTCTTGGATAAAGGTCAAATCATCGAACAGGGTGGGCATGATCAATTGATGGCTTTAGAGGGCGTGTATCGCCGGATGTATGACACTCAAGCCAGACAAGCGATGGATGCGGTTGATGCAGAGTTGGGGGTGAATAATGGATAATTCTATGAAGAACTTCACCTTATCAAGAAATCCTTTTGGTCAGTTGTGTCTCAAGAGTGAGACCGGCCAATTTCATGAGCAAGTCCTCCCAGTCAAAGCTTTCCCTATCAGTCTGCCAGAAGAATGCATTGCGATCGTTGACCGTGATGGTCATGAATTGGTTTGGCTGGACCACTTAAATCAAGTCAGCGCTGAAAATCAGACCTTCATTAAAGAAGGGTTGGCCAATAGAGAGTTCATGCCAGTTTTGACGAGGATATCTGAGGTTTCTTCATTCGCAACCCCCAGCACATGGACGGTTGAGACCAGCAGGGGCGCCACTCAGTTTGTTTTAAAGGGTGAGGAAAATATTCGCCGTATCAGTAAAGATACTTATTTAATTTCTGATAATCATGGTGTTCAATACCTGATAGAGGATATCCAGTTACTGGATAAACACAGCCGAAGATTGTTGGACAGATTCTTATAAAAAAATAATGACAGCCAATCAAACCAATATTCACTTTGAGTCTCGTGGGATTGAGTTTGTTGTCAAGACCGCTAGAGAGTTAAGCGCCCTGCAAGCCAGCATGCAAAAATATCTGAAGGGCCTTCAATTAGATCAGCATGTTGATTTTTCATGCACCAATAACAATGACACTCATCAGTGCATTTACAAGCTAAAAGAAGATATCAGAGAACAGTGGGCGCCCGCTTGGGACACCACTCGCTTGTATTCCACCATGGGCATTGATGGTCACAAAAATACCGAAGATTTAGATAAAGAAATCTTGGTTGCGATGTTGATGACCACCATTCCATTCACTTTTCCTAGTTTTGATGAGTTGGTCTCAGCCATCAGAATTCGTCATTACGTGGTTAATGCTGGCTTTAAGGCAGCTTTGAACTTTGATACTGAAGCTGCTGAAAGGCCAACGGACTATTGGCATTATGACGAAGAGGAAGGGTTTCTATTAAATAAAGGGCAATCCATCATTGATGGCTTGATCAAGGCCACTCAGCCTGAAAAAATCGAGAATGCCTACTCATTTTCTTGTTATCGAGCCACTGAATATGTTGTCCTTCTGAGTATTGCGCAAGAGCTAAAAAATGTTAATCCTGAGCTCTTGAGAAAGATGGAAGTGCGTTCTGAGCGAAGTGCTATTCGTTCGGGTGAATTTCATGAGACCCTGCTAAAAGAATATGGCACTTTAGATCACCCATTTCCAATGAAGTATTACGTACCCGGGGATCGTGTGTGGTTTCGTAATCCTGATGATCGATCTTCTGATGTTACTGGGTATGAGGGTTCATGGGTCATTTATTTAGGGCACAACCTATTCACCAATTTTTGGAAAAGAAATCAACCCTTCAGCCTAGAAACAAAGTGTGTCGAGGTTTATCACTGGCGCGATGGTGTCTTTGTTGGTGATGATGGTGAGTTGCAGATGAATGAAGAGATTGTGGAGTCTTGCGTTAAACAATCATTGGCGGACCCAGTAAAGTACCAAATGATCATTGATCGAATGATGCGCTATAGAGACCCCCAGGGTATTTATAAAGATGGGGGGTGCATCGATGCATCAAGAGAGTCCCCTCGCTATGTTTGCCCATCAACAGCAGATTTGAATTTTTCTGATTAGTTGATTTTTAAAAATCCTTCTAAATTCCCCCAAATTTCTCAAATAGTTGGATTACATCCTTGTAGGAATATTCTGATTTCTTTGTAGGAAATTTCCTATTTTTATGTAAGAAAAAATCCGAGATTAATCTCGCACCCCCATGTTCATTGGACGTAAGAAATTTTGCATTGTTACTTTTCTTAAATTAAACATTTCATGCATTTTTAGCCCATATACAAGCGATTGATTGCCTCCTATTCTGCCTGTTCAATTTTTTTGAATGACACAGTAGAGGTGAAAAATGGTTCATGACAACCATGGTTTAAAAAGAAGTCTCCAGCCACGACATATCCGTCTCATGGCTTTGGGTTCAACAATTGGTGTTGGTTTATTTTTAGGTTCAGCCACAGCCATTCAACTGGCAGGACCATCCATCATGTTGGGATATGTCCTGGCTGGATTGGTGGCATTCATTGTCCTGAGAGCTTTGGGTGAGATGGCTGTGCATGAGCCTGTGGCAGGATCGTTCGCTCATTACGCTGGCAA
>JBFZCN010000203.1:0-2955 GCA_041307985.1 Burkholderiales bacterium | reverse complement strand
ACTAGCTGAACTTAAAGACGTTTCCCCTGCCGTCAAGGCCGAGGTTTTGGCACAGGCTTTGCCGTACATTAAGAAATACCACGGCAAAACCATCGTTATCAAATACGGCGGAAACGCCATGACTGAAGATCGTCTAAAAGAAGGTTTTGCGCGCGACGTGATTTTGTTGAAATTGGTGGGCATGAATCCTGTGGTGGTTCACGGCGGCGGCCCTCAAATTGATGATGCCTTGAAAAAGGTTGGTAAAGCCGGTACGTTCATTCAGGGCATGCGCGTGACCGATGAAGAAACCATGGAAGTTGTGGAGTGGGTTCTTGGCGGTGAAGTGCAACAAGATATTGTGATGCTGATCAATCATTTTGGCGGTCAGGCAGTTGGCTTGACGGGTAAAGACGGCGGCTTGATTCATGCGCGCAAAATGATGGTTCCAAATAAAGAGAAGCCAGGCGAGATGCTAGACATTGGTTTTGTTGGTGAAATTGATTCCATCAATCCTGCTGTTGTAAAAGCCCTACAAGATGACGCTTTTATTCCGGTGATCTCACCGATTGGTTTTGGTGTAGATGGTCAGGCATACAACATCAATGCTGATTTGGTAGCGGGTAAGATGGCTGAGATTCTGAAAGCTGAGAAATTGGTCATGATGACCAATATTCCTGGTGTGATGGATAAGAGCGGCAACCTTTTGACTGATTTAACTGCCAGAGAAATTGAAGGATTGTTTGCGGATGGCACAATTTCTGGCGGTATGTTGCCAAAGATTTCTTCTGCTTTAGATGCCGCTAAGAGTGGCGTTAATTCAGTTCACATCATTGATGGCCGTATCGAACACTCTTTGCTTTTGGAAATTCTGACCGAACAAGCTTTTGGTACGATGATCCGATCTCATTGAGCTAACTGAGATTGGCATGCGCCAACCTTTATGGTTATTTGATTTAGATAACACATTGCATGACGCATCAAGTGCAATATTTCCTTCTATCAATCAAGCAATGACGAGCTATGTGGCTCGTCATTTAAATTTAGACCCCCAAGTCGCCAGTCAACTAAGAGACCGTTACTGGCGCCTATATGGCGCAACATTGCTGGGCTTGGTCAAACATCACGCGGTTGATCCACACCATTTTTTGCATGAAACTCATCTCTTTAATGAGGTCAGCGGCAAGCATTTGCAAGATCTAGCAGGAACGGTAAGAGGCGAAAAGGGGCTTCGGCAGATATTGAATCGCTTGCCTGGCGAAAAAATCTTACTCACCAATGCCCCAAAATCTTATGCGCTGAAGGTTTTGAAAGAGCTGGGTCTCATCGGGTGCTTCAAGGCGATAGAGGCCATCGAAGATATGGAGCTTCATCAACAGTGGCGACCCAAACCAGATCACCTGATGATCAAAAGACTTTTGAACAAGTACCGATGCGCCCCTCAAAGAGCTATTTTGGTTGATGACACATTGGGACATTTGCTGGAGTACTCTAAATTGGGCATAAAGACCGTATGGTTTAAAAGACATGTTAGGGCTTACACTCAAAATCGAGGAAGCGTCTCACTGGAAGTACAATCAATCCATCATCTTTTTAAAAGTTGGCAAAAACTCAAATGAACTCACCATTTAATCAAATGCCCACCCCTGACGAGGCTGAGAACACTTCTTCGGTGCCGGTCCGTAAACGTCCGCGTCCAGGCGAGCGAAGAGTACAAATTTTGCAAGTATTGGCAGAAATGTTAGAAAGCCCAAAGGGTGATCGCGTGACCACTGCTGCCTTGGCTGCAAGATTAGATGTTTCTGAAGCGGCTTTGTACCGACATTTTGCTAGCAAGGCTCAGATGTTTGAGGGCTTGATTGCTTTTATTGAGCAGACTATTTTTGGTTTGATCAATCAAATCACGGAACGTGAAGAAGCCGGTGATCGCCAGGCCCAAGAAATTTTGATGCTCTTATTAGGTTTTGGTGAAAAGAACCCAGGCATGATCAGGGTTTTATTGGGCGATGCTTTATGGCTTGAAGATGAGCGTTTGCAAGAAAGAATCTTGCAGATTTTTGAACGCATTGAGTCCTCATTAAAACAATCTTTGCGCATTGCTCAAACTCAGGGTCGCTTGACGCAGTCTGCAGACGGTCAGGAAGTCAGCGCCAGGGCAGCCATGATGATGAGCTATGTGGTTGGTCGCTGGCATCGTTACGCAAGAAGTGGCTTTAAAAAGTCACCAACTGAATTCAACGAGTTGCCAATGAGAGTTTTATTCTCAGCATGAGTCTAGGGCTTATAACGCCTCAAGTACTTAACTTTGTAACACCACTGAAGTTGCAAAGCGGGGCAAGCATTGCTGATTACAACTTGGTGGTTGAAACATACGGTCAGCTCAATGCCCAAAAAAATAATGCCATTCTGATTTGCCACGCCCTCAATGCTTCGCACCATGTTGCTGGCGCTAGTGCGAACGACCCAAATGATCTGGGTTGGTGGGACAACATGGTGGGTCCAGGCAAGCCTGTCGATACCAATCAATTTTTTGTGATTGGCGTTAATAATCTGGGCTCATGCTTTGGCTCTACTGGACCGATGAGCGTGAATCCCGAAACGGGCAGGCCTTATGGCGCCTCTTTTCCGGTTGTGACGGTTGAAGATTGGGTCAATGCCCAGGCGCGAGTGGCCGATCATTTTCAAATTGAGAAATTTGCTGCGGTAATGGGCGGCAGTCTTGGTGGCATGCAAGCCATGGCTTGGAGCATGATGTATCCCAAGCGCATTGCGCACTGCATCGTGATTGCATCAACGCCTAAGCTGTCAGCGCAAAATATCGCATTCAATGAAGTTGCTCGCAGTGCGATCCTGAGTGACCCAGACTTTCATGGGGGAGATTACTACGCCCATGATGTCAAGCCACGCCGTGGCTTGAGGGTGGCACGCATGATTGGCCATATCACTTATTTGTCAAACGATGACATGGCTGAAAAA
>JBFZCN010000202.1:0-2916 GCA_041307985.1 Burkholderiales bacterium | reverse complement strand
CTGCCATGGCATCTTCAAGGCTGGTTTGACCGCACCAATTGATGACTCTATCTGGATGGGTGCTGATGTTTGCAATATCACCGCCAATCGAAAACTCTTTCTTACTTCCAAGAATTAACACCAAAGATTTTTGTTTTGTTTCGACGATGTTTTTAGCTAGACTACCGAAATGTTCGATGGGCCATTGTTTGGCTGGGCCATATTCAGCGCCAGGGCAGAGCACATAAAGTTCTTGATGTGCCTGAATGTTTTGAAGCGTTTGCTGACTTTGGTCAATCATTGCTTGAGGTAATGATAGGTGTGGCTGAGGTACTTCTGATGACGCATGACCTGAAAGCGCAAAGTAATGACTCGACATGGGCGGGCGATGTGAGCGCGATGGATTTTTAAGTGCCTCGTTGATCAAGCCCCAACGCATTTCACCTTGGTAGCCAATTCTGTGAGGAATCTTGGCAAGCCAAGGAACCAATGCTGACTTAAAGCTATTGGGCAAAATAAAAGCGTGGGTATATGCACTCAAAGCCAATTGTTTGGCCAGAGCTTTTCGCTCACTCCATTGCAATGACCCATGCTGAAAATCGGCGGTGATGATTTGATCAACCGCTGGTATTGCTTTCATGATGCTAGCCACCCATGGGGTTGCTAAAACATCGATCTGACTATTGGGATTATTTTTTTTAAGCTGAGATATCAGAGGTTCAGTCATCACTGCATCACCAATCCAATTGGGTGCAATGATGAGTATCTTCACCATCTTAGTGACCGTGTGGCTTGGTGCCAGGCAAAAGCTCATACTCAGTACCGCAGTATGGGCACTTGGCATGGCCAGTCGTCAATACATCTAAAAAGACACGAGGGTGCATGCTCCAGGCAGGAGAGTTATTGTTAGGGCAATGAAGAGGCAAGTCTTTGTGGCCATTGACCTTGATAACACTTTGCTGATTCATGATGGCCTCGGTTTTCTTAAACAACCGTTAGCCAGTGACGATATTTATCGCTCTTGCCGGCTACTGCATCAAAGAATATCTCCTGAACTTTCGTTGTGATTGGCCCACGTTTGCCATCGCCGATGATGCGATCATCAAGTTCACGAATCGGCGTTACCTCAGCAGCTGTGCCAGTGAAGAAGGCTTCGTCACAGCAATACATTTCATCGCGGGTGATGCGCTTTTCTTTAACTTCAATACCAAGATCTTTGGCAATTGTAAAAATAGCGTCACGAGTAATGCCATCTAAACATGATGCTAGGTCAGGCGTATAAATAATACCGTTTCTGACAATGAACACGTTTTCACCAGAACCCTCTGAAACATAGCCATCAGTGTCTAACAAAAGTGCTTCGTCGTAACCTTGCGCGGTGACTTCTTGATTCGCAAGAATTGAGTTGATGTAGTAACCAGACGCTTTGGCTCTAACCAAAGAAACGTTCACGTGATGTCTTGCGAATGAAGAGGTTTTTACACGAATACCTTTGTTTAAACCATCTTCACCTAAATAAGCACCCCATTCCCAAGCAGCCACAGCAATGTGAGTTGAATTACTTCTTGCAGAAATACCTAGCTTTTCAGAACCGATCCAAACGATTGGACGAATATAGCAAGAGGCCAATTTATTTTCTTTAACAACTTCAAGCGTTGCTTTGATAATTTGCTCTTCAGTGAAGTTCATCTTCATCTGGAATATTTTTGCTGAATTGAATAAGCGACGTGTGTGTTCTTGCAAACGGAAGATCGCTGGACCAGCATCAGTTTTGTAGGCTCTGATGCCTTCAAAAACACCCATGCCATAGTGAAGTGTGTGAGTTAACACGTGAATCTTTGCGTCTCTCCAAGGGACTAATTTGCCGTCCATCCAAATAAAGCCATCACGATTTGCCATTGACATGGTTTGTTTCCTAAATTCTGAGAAAAATGGGTTGAAGCGCTATTGTAAAACAGCCACAGATAGATGGCTATGACGAAGACATCTGTGCTCCCTATAATCACAGATTCTCATAGATGACTCAATTCACAGTGACCTGGCTCTCAAACAATAAAAAATACCTTCTTGAAGGCAGTAAAGCCATGTCAAAAGCTGGTTTTGCAATCTTTACTTGGGCGCTGGTGACTGGCATGGCCATGGCTGAATCAAGTCTGACGACATGGCAGGCGATTGGGATGTCCCTCTTGGTTTATGCGGGCTCTGCTCAATTGGCCGCTTTACCTTTGATTGCAGGGGATTTTCCGCTATGGACCATTTTTGTCACCGCCTTCATTGTGAACTTGAGGTTCATCATTTTTAGCGCGGGTATTCAGCCATATTTTAAAAACAGGGGCTTTTGGAAAAGATCAGTCTTGGGCTATCTGAACGGCGATCTAAATTTTGCTTTATTCATGTCCAGATTCCCAAAATATCAAAAAGACCCATCTCATTTGCCGTTTTTCTTGGGCATGTCTTTAACGAATTGGTCAGTCTGGCAAATAGGATCTTTGGTGGGAATTTTCATTGCTGGAGCAGTTCCAGACTCTTGGGGATTGGGCTTTGCCGGGACATTGGCTTTGATTGCTATTTTGTTGCCGATGCTCGACCAGTTATCAGCCAGATTGGCTGCCTTATCTGCTCTGTTGGTGGCACTGCTGAGCAACGATTTACCCTATAAGCTCAGCATTGTTTTGGCAGTCGTTGTGGCTATTTTGGTTGGAATCATGTGTGATCGCTTCACCAAAAAAGAAAGGAGTGCGGTTTGAGTGCATCCGAAGTTTGGGGAGTGATCATTGGTTTAACTTTGATCACACTCATCACCAGGGGCTTTTTCCTTTTGGTGGGTGAGCGCATGGAGATTTCAGAGACTCTTCAAAATGCCCTCAGGTATGCCCCTGCGGCGGCTTTGGTTGCCATCATTGCCCCGGAGATGTTTTTCTCTCAAGGTTCTAGTAA
>JBFZCN010000201.1:0-5785 GCA_041307985.1 Burkholderiales bacterium | reverse complement strand
GGCTTTTTCAATAAAGAAGCCAAAAGAGGGTTGAGCTTTTTCTCAGAATTTCTTTTATTCGAACCCTTGGGTTTGGGGGCTGAATTCTTCATTTGGTTCACCACCGCTGATCTCACGCTCTTGTAAAGGTCTGTTTTTTTCATGTATGTCTTCGAATATTGTGCTTGGAAATCAGTAATTATTGAGAAGTTATACCATTGATTTATATGGTATTTTTATTTTAAATGGTAGCAAGTACCAATAGCAATCAATTTCAGGTAATTTGTCATCATATGAATCGCAATCCCTTGCCAGAAACTCAAGTCTTATATAAGATATAAGTCTTGAAGATTGCTTGTTATTTGCCTATATAGAGAGGGAAACACCATGTTGAAAGCCTATCGTGATCATGTTGCCGAGCGTGCAGCTCTAGGTATTCCACCATTACCATTGTCAGCTCAGCAGACTAGCGAGTTGATTGAGTTGCTGAAAAATCCACCAAAAGGTGAAGATGCAACTTTGGTAGAGTTGATCACTCACCGCGTTCCAGCTGGCGTTGATGATGCAGCAAAGGTCAAGGCCTCTTATTTGGCAGCGCTTGCTTTTGGCAAAGAAAAAACACCGTTGATCTCACGCGAAACAGCGACCAAGTTGCTTGGCACGATGCTGGGTGGCTACAACATTTCTCCACTCATTGATTTATTGGATGACGCCACAGTGGGCGGTATCGCTGCTGAAGGGTTGAAGAAAACATTGTTGATGTTTGATCAATTCCATGACGTAAAAGAAAAGGCTGACAAAGGTAATGCCAACGCTAAAGCTGTGTTGCAAAGCTGGGCAGATGCCGAATGGTTCACAAGCCGTCCTGAAGTTCCACAAAGTATGACTTTGACCGTGTTCAAGGTCACAGGCGAAACCAATACAGACGATTTATCTCCAGCGCCAGATGCGTGGAGCCGTCCAGACATTCCATTGCATGCCTTGGCGATGTTGAAAAACCCGCGTGAAGGCATCGAACCTCAAGAGACTGGCAAGATTGGCCCGATCAAGCAATTGGCCGCTTTACAAGCCAAAGGGCATTTGGTTGCCTACGTTGGTGACGTGGTTGGTACAGGTTCATCGCGTAAGTCAGCGACTAACTCAGTGTTGTGGTTCACAGGTGAAGACATTCCTTATGTGCCTAATAAGCGCTTTGGCGGCGTTTGTTTGGGTAGCAAAATCGCCCCTATTTTCTACAACACCATGGAAGATGCTGGCGCATTGCCGATTGAGTTAGACGTTAACAGCATGAACATGGGTGATGTGATTGAGTTGCGTCCTTATGAAGGTAAAGCGCTCAAGGATGGCAAAGTGATTGCTGAGTTCAAAGTGAAGTCAGATGTTCTATTTGATGAAGTGCGTGCTGGTGGCCGTATTCCATTGATCATTGGTCGTGGTTTAACGACCAAAGCTCGCGAAGCGTTGGGCTTGCCAGTATCAACATTGTTCCGCTTGCCAACCAATCCTGCTGATTCTGGCAAAGGATTCTCATTGGCGCAGAAGATGGTGGGTCGCGCTTGTGGTTTGCCTGAAGGCAAGGGCGTTCGTCCAGGCACCTACTGTGAGCCTAAGATGACAACCGTGGGTTCTCAAGACACCACGGGTCCAATGACTCGTGATGAATTAAAAGATTTGGCTTGTTTAGGTTTCTCATCAGACATGGTGATGCAATCTTTCTGCCACACAGCCGCTTATCCAAAACCAGTGGATGTGAAGATGCACCATGAGTTGCCTGATTTCATCAGCACCCGTGGCGGTGTTTCTTTGCGCCCAGGTGATGGCGTGATCCACTCTTGGTTAAACCGCTTGTTATTGCCTGACACAGTTGGTACAGGCGGTGACTCTCACACTCGTTTCCCAATCGGCATTTCATTCCCAGCGGGTTCAGGTTTGGTCGCTTTTGCTGCAGCCACTGGCGTGATGCCTTTGGACATGCCTGAGTCTGTATTGGTGCGCTTCAAAGGCAAAATGCAGCCAGGCGTCACATTGCGTGACTTGGTGAACGCGATTCCTTTGTATGCGATCAAGAAAGGTTTGTTGACTGTCGAGAAAAAGGGCAAGAAAAACATTTTCTCTGGCCGCATTCTAGAAATCGAAGGTTTGCCTGATCTGAAAGTTGAGCAAGCATTTGAATTGTCAGACGCATCTGCAGAGCGTTCTGCAGCCGGCTGTACCGTTCATTTGAACAAAGACCCGATCATTGAATACATGACCAGCAACATCACATTGATGAAGTGGATGATTGCCAATGGCTACTCTGATGCGCGCACATTGGGTCGTCGTATCAAAGCGATGGAAGCATGGTTGGCAAAACCAGAATTACTCAAAGGTGATGCTGATGCTGAGTACGCAGCAGTGATTGAAATTGATTTGGCGGATGTTCATGAGCCAATCGTGGCATGCCCGAACGATCCTGATGATGTGAAGACATTGTCTGAAGTCTCTGGCACAAAAATTGATGAAGTGTTCATCGGTTCTTGCATGACCAACATTGGTCACTTCCGTGCTGCTTCTAAGTTACTCGAAGGTAAGCGTGATATTCCTGTGAAATTGTGGGTTGCTCCTCCAACCAAGATGGACGCACAACAATTAACCGAAGAAGGTCACTATGGTGTTTTAGGCGGTGCCGGCGCACGCATGGAAATGCCAGGTTGTTCATTGTGCATGGGTAATCAAGCACAAGTTCGCGAAGGCGCTACAGTGATGTCAACATCCACACGTAACTTCCCGAACCGTTTAGGTAAAAACGCAATGGTTTTCTTAGGCTCTGCTGAGTTGGCATCTATTTGCTCTAAATTAGGCCGCATCCCGACCAAAGAAGAGTACATGGCTGACATGGGCGTTCTGAATGCTAGCAGTGCTGAAATCTACAAATATATGAACTTTGATCAAATCAAAGGTTTCAGTGATGCAGCAAAAACAGTGGATGCTTAAGATTTAGTTAGGTGAGAACTTAAGTAAAAAAGCAGTCAATCTGAGCATTAAATACAAGGGGCTTTCTTCGGAAAGCCCCTTTTTTCAACTGGGCTGAAAAAAAGGTCATGAAGGGGTATGCTATGAATACTTTCTTGTGAATAAATGACTGTTATGTTCAAGTTCTCTGATTTAACAATCCCAGTGATACAGGCGCCAATGGCAGGTGGAGTGAATACGCCAGCATTGGTATCTGCTGTCTCTGATGCAGGAGGCTTGGGTAGTTTTGGTTTTGCCTATTCCAGCCCAGAAAAAATCGATGCTGATTTACGCGCGACTAAAGCGCTGATCAAAAAAGCCCCTAACAACAGAATCAATGCCAATTTCTTTGTTTTTAAAGAACCAGTCATGCCTACTCAGCAAGAACAGCAGCAGGCATTGAATGACTTAAAAGAGGTGGTGGATTCATTGGGTGTGACGGTCGCTATTCCAAAGTCACCATACATTCCAGATTTACAAAGCATGCTTGAGCCGATTTGGGTGCATCAGCCAGAGGTGTTGACCTTTCATTTTGGCTTACCGCCACAGCAGTTCATAGAGAAGGCCCATTCATTGGGCATTAGCGTGGGCGTTACAGCCACATCCTTAGAAGAAGCCTTGATGATTCAATCAGCAGACATTGATTTCATCGTGGCTCAAGGCATTGAAGCGGGTGGACATCGGGGCATCTTTGATCCTCACGGGGTTGATCAACAACTGACAGTCAGAGCCTTGGTGCAAGAGTTAGATCGGCATCTTCAAATACCCGTCGTGGCGGCTGGCGGACTCATGAATGGCCGTGATGTTCATGACATCATCAAAGTTGGTGCATCAGCTGCGCAAATGGGTACTGCATTCTTGGTGACGGCTGAGGCAGGCACAAGTCCTGCTCATCGTCGATTTGTATTGACGCAGCCTGAATTAGGCACGGCTTTTACCAGGGCTTTTTCAGGCCGTCCTGCGCAAGGGGTTAAAAATCAATACATGTCATTGATGGAAGGCAAAACTTATTTACCATTTCCTGTGCAAAACAATATGACTGCTC
The DNA here is from genome assembly GCA_041307985.1 of Burkholderiales bacterium. GTDB lineage: Bacteria > Pseudomonadota > Gammaproteobacteria > Burkholderiales > Burkholderiaceae > Polynucleobacter. The sequence continues at coordinate 1,770 of JBFZCN010000201.1, read as the reverse complement.
CGATGAGACAGTGGGCAACACAGCATGATCAGGGCGATTATCAAAACCTTTGGGCTGGCACTGAGTACGCCAGGGCTCGAGCTATGTCAGTTGCTGAATTGATGACAGTTTTATCAAATGAGTATCACGCAGCAGGGAAGCGGCCATGAGTATTCAGCATCCTCAAAGTGCCCAACATGCCCAGTATGTTCAGCATTCATTGCAAGCCTGGTTAGACGGTAGTGGGAATACAGCCGATTTAATTCAAGCATGTCGAATCTTTTGTAAAGACAGTCAGTTGCCAGAAAAATATGGCACTGCCCTTGAGAGTGTTTTATCCAGGGTAGAGTCATCATCGCTCTTCACAGAAGAAAGCTGCTCCTTCAGTAAAAAAGACCTGGCCAATGCCTTGAAGGTTTGGTTGGAAAAAGTTCAGCAATATCAATCCAAGGAAAATTCATGATGAAACAATATCTGCGATTGATTGTTTGTGCCACCACTTTACTTGCAGTCAATCCCATTGCAGCCTTAGAGTTCTCTGATATTGCCAATGAAGGCGAAATCAAATATTTAAAAACCCGCCCCGATCCCGGCGCCTACAGTTATGAGTCCAGGGTGATGATCAGTCCGCAAAGCTTGGACTCTGGGCTTGTGACCATTGCCACTTGTCATCGTCAATTAGATCCCATCAGGAAAGTAGTGATTGTTTTTAATGAAAATAGAATTAAAAAAATCACGGTTAAATCGCTAGAAAAAATGAACTCGGCAGAAGTCAAAGACAATCGTGTGACCCTCACCGATGTTGAGCGTGGCGCTTCCATTTGCATTGACTTGGAATCAAGGGCTTTGGATAAGGTATCGCAAGAACAATACACCTTGAATGCAGGCCCATTGATGCGACGTTACTTTGATGGTTACTTGCCAATGAGCGCCGTGTTGCGAGTTGATTGGCCCAAAAATATGCTGACGCTAGAAAAAACATTTCCTGTTGCACAAGATGGGGTCAAGATTGCTCAGGGTACGGATGGTGTTCAACTAGACATGATCTTTGCTGGCAAGATGACAGCGCAAATTCACTTAAAAAAACCTCAGTGACAAAATCACCAAAGACAGCTTAAAAAACCTGCCTAATTAACTTTGATTGAGCTCAGAACTTAAGCTTGATTGAGCTCGTCGCTCAAGCGCTTTCTTGCATTATTGAGCTTTGTCCAATGAATGATTGAAAATACAAACATGGGGATCAAAGTAACAAAAATCAGCTTGGGTATGAATGATGCAGCCCAGCAGCAACCCATGGCTATGCCATAGACGTAGCCAGTATCGATGGGTTGATTGATCCTTTTGTTTTCATACATGCGAAGAAAACCGTTTTTGATTGATTTGAGTAAAAAAAAGAACCAAATCACGTTGAAAACAGGGATGAGTAACAGCCAGGCCATGCCAGGCGCTTGACTCCGATATTCAGGATCAATGGCTTTGATGGTTTTACTGATTGCCCTGATATAGAAAATAAAGGCAACCAAGGGGACGATGATTAAAAAGGCGACAAACAAATTATTACTCCTGTATCTCTTTTTATAAGAAAATACCACGTATTCATCTTAAAGAATCATTACACATTATGTCCATACTTTTAAACGCACAAGAAACCCAATTGGTCTTGGTTGATTATCAAAGCAAATTAATGCCGGTGATCCATCAGGCAGAGCAGGTATTGGCCAATGCCGTGCGCTTGGCCAAAATAGCCAAGTTATTGCAACTGCCCATCATTGGTACAGAGCAAAATCCAGA
>JBFZCN010000200.1:0-4206 GCA_041307985.1 Burkholderiales bacterium | reverse complement strand
GGGCTTGAGATTTTGGCCAAAGTTAAAAAAGAGATTGGCGTGAACATTTTGACTGATATTCATGAGGTTGATGAGATCAAGCCTGTGGCTGCCGTTGTCGATGTTTTGCAAACTCCAGCGTTTTTGTGTCGTCAGACTGATTTCATTCGTGCTTGCGCTCAAAGTGGCAAGCCAGTCAATATCAAAAAAGGTCAGTTCTTGGCTCCAGGGGACATGAAGAACGTGATTGATAAAGCCAGAGCTGCTGCTAAAGAAGTTGGTTTATCAGAAGATATGTTCATGGCATGTGAGCGCGGCGCGTCGTTTGGTTATAACAATCTGGTGTCTGATATGCGCAGCCTTGCCATCATGCGCGAAACCAATGCCCCGATTGTCTTTGATGCCACGCACTCTGTGCAGCTTCCAGGCGGTCAAGGCACCAGCAGTGGTGGTCAACGTGAGATGGTTCCTGTTTTAGCCAGAGCAGCTGTAGCAGTTGGTGTGAGTGGTTTGTTCATGGAAACTCACCCAAATCCTGCAAAAGCCTTATCAGATGGACCGAATGCAGTGCCGTTGAACCGCATGAAAGAATTACTGGCCACTTTGGTGGCTTTGGATGACGTTGTTAAAAATGGCAACGTTTACTTAGAAAAAGATTTCAAATAATTTGTTAAGGGAAAAGTCATGAGTGCAATCGTTGACATCATTGGACGTGAAATATTAGATTCAAGAGGTAATCCCACGGTTGAGTGTGATGTCTTGCTTGAGTCTGGGGTGATGGGCCGTGCTGCGGTGCCTTCAGGTGCATCAACTGGCTCACGTGAAGCCGTTGAATTGCGTGATGAAGAGCCAGGTCGCTACCTTGGAAAAGGCGTTCTAAAAGCCGTTGAAAATATCAATACCGAAATCGCTGAAGCAGTGATGGGTCTTGATGCCAGTGAGCAAGCTTTCCTTGACCGCACCTTGATTGATTTGGACGGCACTGACAACAAGTCACGTTTAGGCGCTAATGCAACTTTGGCTGTTTCTATGGCGGTTGCCCGTGCCGCTGCTGAAGAAGCAGGCTTGCCTTTGTACAGATATTTTGGGGGTTCAGGCGCGATGCAGTTGCCAGTACCAATGATGAACATTGTGAATGGTGGTTCACACGCCAATAACAGTCTAGACATTCAAGAATTCATGATCGTGCCTGTGAGCATGACGAGCTTTCGTGAAGCCGTGCGCTGTGGCGCAGAGATTTTTCATGCCTTAAAGAAAATCATTCATGACCAAGGCATGTCTACTTCTGTTGGTGATGAGGGTGGCTTTGCACCTAACTTTAAGAGCAATGAAGAGTGCTTGAACACGATTCTTCAAGCGATTGAGAAAGCTGGTTACAAGCCAGGTGAAGACGTTCTCTTAGCTTTAGATTGCGCCGCTAGCGAGTTCTATAAAGACGGTAAATACGACTTATCTGGCGAAGGCCTACAGTTAACTTCAACAGAGTTTGCCGATTACTTGGCTAACTTGGTTGATAAATACCCCATCGTCTCAATCGAAGATGGTATGCACGAAGGAGATTGGGATGGTTGGGCCATCTTGACTGAGAAATTAGGCAAGAAGATTCAATTAGTCGGTGACGATTTATTTGTGACCAACACCAAGATCCTCAAAGAAGGTATTGAGAAGAACATTGCTAACTCAATTTTGATCAAAGTGAACCAAATTGGTACTTTGACAGAAACTTTTGCAGCGATTGAAATGGCCAAGCGTGCTGGTTACACTGCTGTGATCTCTCATCGCTCTGGTGAAACAGAAGACAGCACAATTGCAGATATCGCGGTTGGTACAAATGCGGGTCAAATCAAAACTGGTTCATTGTCACGTTCTGATCGCATTGCCAAGTACAACCAATTGATTCGCATTGAAGAAGACTTAGGCGATATTGCAACGTATCCCGGTAAGTCAACTTTCTATAACTTACGCAAGTAATTTTAGAAACCCACACCAGAAAAGAGAGCCCAGATGCGTATCGTTGTTTACGGCATGTTGGCTCTCTTGGTGATTATTCAGTACCCATTGTGGTTAGGTAAGGGCGGCTGGCTCAGAGTTTATGAGCTTGACCGCCAAGTATCTAAGCAAATGGAAAAGAATGATGCACTTGCAGCACGCAATGCCAAGCTGTCAGGTGAAGTCAAAGACCTCAAAGATGGTACCAAAGCGATTGAAGAGCGCGCTCGCGCAGAGCATGGCATGAGCAAAGAGGGCGAGATTTTTGTACAAGTGGTTCCTGGCAAAAAGCCTGCTAATGACCCTGCCAAGGATGAGGCTTCAAAGAAATAATCATTATAGTTGTTATAATTTTTTATATAAGTTAACAACCCCCAACCCCTAAGTTCCCACCGTTTTTCTTTAACAGTTTTCCTCAATCTTTGTAATGTTTATCATTACATGTAATGTTTTGCATTACAATATCAATATATAAAATAAATGATTCAATCTTTTAAGCATGGTGGCCTACGTCTATTTTTTGTTAATGGGTCGTTGAGAGGTATCCCCGCCGCTTACTCAGGAAAGATTTCTCGTTTATTGGATAGCTTAGATGCTGCATTGCTACCTGAAGATATGAATGTGATTGGCTTTAGATTCCATGCGCTCAAAGGAACAAAAAAGGGTGTCTATTCGGTTAGTGTTTCAGGTAATTGGAGAATCACATTTAAATTTGATGTGAATGGCCCATTTAACGTTGATTTAGAGGATTATCATTAATGAAGAGCATTAGAAATCCATCTCGTAAGCCAACTCACCCGGGAGCTGTTTTGCGGGAAGATGTCATGCCTGAGCTGGGTATCACTCAGGCTTCTTTCGCTAGTTATTTGGGGGTAAGTCGCCTGACAGTATCGGAGATCCTCAATGAAAAGCGAGGTATCAGCCCTGAAATGGCAATGCGAATATCAGCAGTTGTTGGTGGAAGCCCAGAAATGTGGCTTCGCATGCAGGAAGCTTTAGATTTATGGATGGTTGCGCAAAAGTTTAAGAAGAATCCTAAAACAGCACCCAGACCCTTAAAGCAAATGCTACTTGCAGCCTAATGCTTTGAATTTGGCGCCTGTTTGACCGCATCAACCATCGTGGGGCTGGCAAAGATCTGTTTGCAATCAACGGCGTCAAAAATATAAATCTCACCACAGAAATCACAATTGGTTTCAACAGCATCTTTCTCTAAAAGAATGCTGTTGACTTCTTCTTCGCCAAGCATTTTGAGCATATCAGCGACCTTGATACGAGAGCAGCGGCAACCAAACTTGATAGGCCTTTCATCAAAACTTCTCACACCATGATGGGCTGATTCAGCAAGGTAAAGACGATTCATCAATACCTTGGGCTCAAGACTCAAAAGCTCCTCAGCGGTGACCGTGTCTGAGAGCATCTGAAGTCTCGACCAGCCCTCAGTAGCCATCTCGTCATCCATCTTGAGTTGACCGCCCATATTGGGTAATCTCTGGAGCAACAGGCCCCCACAAGAATCTTCATCACTGGCTAGCCACAAACGGGTTTCTAACTGCTCAGAGTCTCGCATATACAGAGTGATGGCTTGTGCAATGCTTGTAACTGGTTCACCGTGATCATTCAAAGCCACAATCCCTTGATAAGGATTTTGTCCTGGTTTGCGATCAGCTGGATCCAAGGTAATGACCAAGCGACCTTGACCATCGGGATTAATCAATTCTGATAGATTGGCATCGTCGGCGAGGGTGCTTAGATCAATGTCCTCATTTAACTTCGCAGTTGCTCGAATCACCAAATGCTCATTGCACTCTAAAACCAATAGACGAACCGCGCCATTTCCTTGAGCTTGGATGATCATGCTGCCATTGAATTTAAGCGTTCCACACAGCAGAACCCCCGCTGCCACCAAGTCGCCCAGAAGCTTTTTGACGGCAGGCGGGTAGTCTTTGCGGGCCAAAATGGCTTGCCAAGAATCTCTGATATTGACGATTTCACCACGCACAGGCGCACCATCAAAAACAAAGACCTGAAGAGAATCGGGGGAGTATTTATCTGTCATAACGTATATTGTAGAAACTTTATGAAATGACGCACTGTGTTTTCAAATAAACATCCATTTTTGACCGCTTTATCGCTCGCCCTGGGCTCTGCCATTGCCTTGGGCTTGGCGCGCTTCTCTTATGGGCTTTTATTGCCTGAGATGAGAGAAGATTTAGATTGGTCTTACTTGGTGGCTGG
>JBFZCN010000199.1:0-3558 GCA_041307985.1 Burkholderiales bacterium | reverse complement strand
GCATACATGTTTGCAGGTGATTTTCCTCTATCCAATCCTGAACCGCAATCATTGCTAACTTTATTAGGTCGGCCGCGGTTCCTTGCATGGGGGCATTGATCGCGGCTCTTTCCGCACCCTGGCGACGCATCCCATTGGCACTTCTGATTTCAGGTAACCATAAACGACGCCCAAAAACAGTTTCCACGTAGCCCATCTCCTTCGCACGAATCCTGGTATTGGCCATGTAATCAGCCACGCCTGGATACCTTGCAAAATAAGTATCGATGTATTGCTGAGCCGCTGATCGTTCGATGCCCAAATTTCCGGCCAATCCAAAAGCACTCATGCCATAAATCAAACCAAAATTAATCACCTTGGCATAACGTCTTTGCTCAGAGCTCACTTGATCAACTGACACATGGAACATTTCAGCGGCCGTGGCTTTATGAATATCCTCACCTGCTGCAAAAGCTTTTAATAAACTTTCGTCTTCGGCAATGTGAGCCATGATGCGCAATTCAATTTGAGAGTAGTCAGCAGAAACCATGACTGATCCAGGCTTAGCAATAAAAGCCTCACGAATCTTTCTACCTTCTTCGGTTCTCACTGGAATATTTTGCAAATTTGGCTCGCTTGAAGCCAAACGCCCAGTCACAGCCACCGCCTGAGAGTAGTTCGTGTGAACTCTGCCCGTTTTAGGGTTGACCATTCTTGGTAATTTTTCGATATAAGTTGATTGCAACTTGGCCAAACTTCTGTAGTCCAAGATTCTGGCGGGCAAGGGATAGTTTTCTGCTAACTTTTGTAACACTTCTTCATCCGTGGATGGCGCACCGGAAGGTGTTTTTTTAACAACAGGTAATTCAAGCTTGCCAAACAATATTTCTGCGATTTGTTTGGGCGACTGAATGTTGAAAGGTTGACCAGCGAGTTCATGAATTTGCTTTTCTAATTCAAGTAAACGCTGTCCAACGATTTGGCCTTGAGCAGCCAATTTAACGCTGTCAATCAAAATGCCATTGCGCTCCATCACAGCAAGGGCTTGCATGGCTGGCATTTCAATCTCACGATAAATGCGCAATAACTTTTCATCCGCCTCAATGGCTGGATACAGTGCATGATGAAGTCTTAGGGTGATGTCAGCATCTTCAGCAGCATATTGCGTGGCAGTTTCAAGATTGACTTGATCAAAGGTGATTTGGTGAACACCTTTGCCACAAACCTCTGCATAAGCAATGGTTTTCTCACCCAAGTGACGCATGGCCAAACTGTCCATGTCATGACTTCTGTGAGACTCTAAAACATAAGACTGCAACAGCGTGTCGTGCTGAATGCCTCCTAGCTTGATGCCACAACCATCAAAAATATGAATGTCGTATTTCAAGTTTTGACCAAGCTTGGCATGTTCATCGCTCTCTAACCAGGGCCTGAGCTTTTCAAGCACTGATTGTTTATCTAATTGATCTTCGTTGGTGCTGTGAGCCAAAGGAATATAACAAGCCTCACCAGGTGAAACAGCCAAAGAAATACCCACAAGATCAACTCTCAAGGCATCCAAACCAGTTGTTTCAGTGTCAACACAAGTCAATGCAGCTGAATTGATCTTCTTTAGCCAAACATCTAATTCCGCTTCAGTGGTCACACATGAATAATGACGCTCGATTTTTTCAGTGGGCAGTTCAGCAATAAATCCCAATAAGTCACCACCTGAAAATTCTTTTGTATCAGTTATTTTTGTTGCTGATATTGTTGCTCCCGCATCAACTCCTGCTTCAGTTCTTTGTTGTGCTGCTTGAGTAGGTGAAGCAGAGTTAGATAATCCCCGATCCAAATCCCTTAGCAAAGATTTAAACCCAAACTGTGTGAACAACTCTTTGAGGGTTTCTTTATCTTCAGACTTGGCATGAAGCTCATGCAAACCAATCAAATGCTCTTGGAGATCACAGTCAATTTTGACTGTGAGTAATTCTCTGGCTTTTGGTAACCAATCGAGGCTGGCACGTAAATTCTCGCCAACAACGCCCTTCACCTCAGCAGAGCGCTTCATCAACTCATCCAAGGTGCCAAATTCATTCAACCACTTGACCGCAGTTTTCGGACCGGCCTTAGGCACACCAGGAACGTTATCCACGCTATCACCCATGATGGAGAGGTAATCAACGATTCTTTCTGGTGGAACGCCAAATTTATTCAATACACCAGCACTATCTAAACGCTCTTCTGTCATGGTGTTAATCAAGCTGATGCCCGGCTCTACCAATTGAGCCAAATCTTTATCGCCTGTAGAAATAAGCACATTCCAATCGGCTGCCTTGGCTTGCTTGGCCAAAGTTCCAATCACATCATCGGCCTCGATGCCGGGCACAACCAATACGGGCCAACCCATGGCGCGCACCACTTGATGAATGGCTTCAATCTGCAAGACCAAATCTTCTGGCATCGATGAACGATTGGCTTTGTACTCAGGGTACATCTCATCACGAAATGTTTTTCCTTTGGCATCGAACACACAAGCGATGTGATCAGCGTCTAACTCTGTTCTTGCACGCCTCATCATATTGACCATGCCTTGAATGGCGCCTGTTGGAAAACCTTGCGCATTACGCAAATCTGGCATGGCATGAAAGGCGCGGTAAAGGTAGCTAGAACCGTCAACTAGCAAAAGGCGATGTGTAGACATCCCACAATCGTACAATTGATACATGATGACTCCGACTTTTTCTCAAATGAACTCCTCAAAAAACATGCCTTTTAAGCTTGTTTTTAGTGGTCTTATTACAGCATTAATCCTTGTATCTCAAGGACTTATGGCGCAGAGCTCACAAGGTTTGAGTGCGGAGGAATTGCAAAGAATCAATCAGCAGCCCATTGCCCCAAAAATCAAAAATAATGCTGAAATTGGCAAATCGGCTGAAAAAAAGCCTACTTTTCAGCATCAAGAGGCGGACGGAACAAGCATCAAGGAATACAAAGAAGGTGGCAAAGCAACGGAAATCGTTGTTGAAAGCTCTATGGGCACTCGCTACGAACTCAGCACTCCTGATGATGCAGCATCACCCAAAATCAGAGATCAGAACGTTAATCGTGTGCCAACGATTCGAATGCCCTTTTAATATTTATGGCGGTCTTTACATCAGTCACTCTCGATGAGGTCAATGCTTGGTTACAACAGAACTACCATGTAGGGACTGCTTTAGAAATAAAAGGTATCAGTAGCGGCATCGAGAATTCTAATTTTTTCTTGACCACTCAAATTGATGGCGTTCAAAAAGAATTTGTTTTGACTTTGTTTGAGCGCTTGTCAAAAGAGCAATTACCCTACTATTTAGAGTTAATGGAACATCTGTCTAAAAAAGACATCAAGGTTCCAGCTCCCATCAGAAATAAGGCACATCAAATCGTCGGTGATTTAAATGGCAAGCCTGCGACCATCGTTTCAAAGCTTTCTGGAAAATCATTTTTAAATCCTTCGGTGCATCATTGCGAATTAGTCGGTGATGCTTTAGCCAAAATGCATTTGGCTGGTCTTGACTTCCATTTATCACAAGCGAATTTGCGCAGCATTGATTGGTGGCA
>JBFZCN010000198.1:0-2877 GCA_041307985.1 Burkholderiales bacterium | reverse complement strand
GTTAACAAGATATTGATGAGACATTGATAAGGTATTAAAAAAGCCACTTAGTAAGAACTAAGTGGCTTTTAACCAAGTGGCATTTGCTAACTGGTTGTATTTAAGCTGTTTTGACTTTAATTATTTAATGATCAAAACTGGTTGCTTAGATTGGGCCAATACCTGAGATGTCACAGAACCCATGATGAGGCTCATCAAAGAACTGCGACCATGAGAGCCCATCACAATCATTTCTGCCTTACCTGTTTTCGCTTCATCAAGAATCGTGTCTGCAACGTGACCAATCTTCTGAATTAGTTTGTATGGCACTTTTGCCTTGTCTAATTTAGCGGTGGATGCTTTGATGGCAGCCTTGCTCTGATCGGAGTACCACTCAGCGATTGATTTTTTAGAAATATATTGCGTCACTTCAGGTGGAATGACATTTGGTTCAACATGCAAAACAGTTAAGCCAGAGCCTTTGCCTTCAAACATGGATGCATTTTTAATCAAATAATCAATTGCTTTGATGCTGTGCTTTGAGCCGTCAATCGATACAAGAACTTTCATTGAATCTCCCTTAGTGACTTAATTAATATGTTTACTATTCCATATTAAGCCATATTTATTCAATCTAATCAAAAGATTTCACATCAAAGAATAACTGCAACGTGACAAGTGTTTTTATTAAATCTTGTGCGATGAGGGTTCATGGTCTTTAATAGCGCTGTGTAAAAATTCAATTAAGGAAAATATTGCATGAGCAATAAACAAAGAAATTCAGCTTTCTTCAATTTCTTTTCAACTGAATCATCAGGTGGCATTGTTTTGGCAATCGCTGCGGTGCTTGCCTTGATCATCAGTAACTCGATCCTTGGTGACTGGTATCAGAGTTTTTTGGCAATCCCTGGGCAAGTCATCATCGGCGGTGATCAAGGTTTGGTTTTATCAAAGCCATTAATTGTTTGGGTGAATGATCTTTGGATGGCCGCCTTCTTTTTCTTGGTTGGCCTTGAAATCAAACGAGAGTTTCTTTCAGGTGAGCTATCTGGGCCAGGTCAAGTGACATTGCCAGCGTTAGCCGCTGTGGGCGGTATGGCAGTTCCCGCGCTGATTTATGTTTTTTTCAATCAAGCTGACGCTCTTGCACTAAAAGGTTGGGCAATACCTGCGGCCACTGATATTGCTTTTGCTCTGGGCATTGTGGTTTTGCTTGGTAGCAAAGTGCCTCTTTCATTAAAGGTATTTTTAACGGCAGTTGCAATCATTGATGATCTATTGGCCATCATCATCATTGCCTTGTTTTACACCTCAGCACTTTCACCCACGATGCTGGTTGGTGCTCTTGGGGCGGGTACAGTTTTGTTGATTTTGAATCGTTTAAAAATCACCCGTGTTGATGTTTATATTTTGGTCGGTATTGTGATGTGGTTGTTTGTGCTGAAGTCAGGAGTGCATGCCACGCTCGCGGGTGTGATCACCGCTTTGGCGATACCGATGAAGGATGCCCAAGGCGAGTCTCCACTTCAAAAGTTGGAGCATGGTTTACATCCTTGGGTGGCATTCTTGATCTTGCCAGTGTTTGCTTTTTCTAATGCGGGCGTGGTGTTGTCTGGTGTCACATGGGATGTTCTTTTTGGACCAATCCCATTGGGCATCATGCTGGGCTTGTTTGTGGGCAAAGCAGTTGGCGTCTTTGGGGTGAGTAGTTTGTTGATCAAGATGGGCTGGGTGAAGCCGCCAGCCGGGGCTAATCAGATGCAACTCTTAGGTGTCAGCATCCTGTGCGGTATTGGCTTTACGATGAGCTTATTTGTGGGTGGTTTGGCATTTGTTGGATTGGATCCCACTTATGTCTTACAGCTAAAGTTAGGCGTTCTGGGCGGCTCGATTTTGTCAGGTATTGTCGGAACCATTATTTTGATTGCGGCGGCTAAGAAAGCAAAATGATCTGTTGAGCTGATGCGCTTGTTTTATCTGAAATTCAATTAAATCAGCGCATCTTTGGCTGCATATTGTTTGAGAGTTTCGAGGTCAACGAACTCAAGGGCATTGATGTGCGTACTTTCTAGTTGTATCAGAGGTGCACAATTGGCTTCAAGAGCTTCTCTCCAGCGATTCAAACACAAGCACCACTGATCACCAGCTACCAGTCCAGGAAATGCCCATTCTGGTCTAGGCGTGATCAAATCATTGCCCCTTTGAAGGCTGAATTGTAAAAACTCCTCTGTGACAACGGCGCAAACCAAATGACTGCCTTTGTCTTGAGTATCTGTTTTGCAACAACCATCTCTAAAAAATCCCGTCAGTGGATCAAATGAGCAGGGAACGATTGGTTCGCCAAATACATTCAGAGTTACTTCTTGAGACGCGTGGTTGTGAGCTTGCTTGAGTGGCATGAAATTCAATCAATGTATTAACGATGGCAACAGTGTATTGGTTTTCCTTTGTTTGCGTGATTGCTCACCAAAAACCCTAAAAGCGAAGGCCCTTAATAAAGATTAAACTGACCTACATGAGCTCATCTGCCAACACACCTATGAATTCACCCATCAATTCACTGAAGCCATTCACACTTTTTTATGATGGCGCATGCCCTTTGTGTTTGGCAGAGATCACTTTTTTAAAATCACGCAATCAAGCTGGTTTATTGAGCTTTGTTGATATCAATTCTGCTAACTATGACCCTCAAAAAGTCGGCGTGTCTTGCAAGGAGGCCTTGGCCAAGATGTATGGCCAAGTAGAAGGAGAGGCACCCATCAATGGCGTGGCTGTTTTTGGTGAGGCTTATCGCAGAGCTGATTTGAAAACATTGGCCTGGATTTTTACGAGAGCTTGGATGATGCCGATCCTAAAGCCCAGCTATTGGTTTTTTGCCAAGTATCGACACGGTATTTC
>JBFZCN010000197.1:0-2821 GCA_041307985.1 Burkholderiales bacterium | reverse complement strand
GTTCTTTATGTTGTCTTACCTTTGATTGCCGTCATGATTGCGCGCAGTCTCTTGCAAAAAAAGTCATCCGATGCAGTGAGTCAATTTGTGGCCAGCGTTAAACCAGCTTCAATCATTGGTTTGATTTCAACAGTGGTTTTATTGTTTGCTTTCCAAGCTCAAACCATCATTGCTAAACCTTTGGTGATCGTCTTAATTGCCATTCCTTTGATCATTCAAACCTACGGTATTTTCTTCATCACCTACTGGGGCGCCAAATTATTGAAGTTGCCGCATCAAGTGGCAGGTCCTGCTTGTTTGATTGGCACCTCTAACTTCTTTGAATTGGCCGTAGCTGTGGCCATCTCTCTCTTTGGCTTAAATTCTGGGGCTGCCTTGGCCACTGTGGTGGGTGTCTTGGTTGAAGTGCCAGTGATGTTGAGCTTGGTGGCATTGGTGAACCGTTGGGCACCTGACAAGGCCTGATAAGGCCCTCAAAAGCATCTAAAAACTATCTTTTAGCTGTCACAAACATGCCCTTTTAAGGGCATGTTTTACTTAGGGCTAATGAATTTAAGCTGCTTAAGCCCATGATTTTTAAATATTTATTTTTATCATATGAATAATTGAGAATATCTCAAGATGTCACAAAACTTTCATATACACTAGGTAAAGTCCTTCATGTCGCGTCGTGCGTCATTGAATAAGGAATCTATATGAAAGCGTTTTTTACAAAATCATTGGTTGCTGGTGCAATTGCACTTTCAACAGTAACAACAGCATTTGCAGCAGACATCACTGGTGCAGGCGCTACATTCCCATACCCAATCTATGCAAAATGGGCTGAGGCTTACAAAGCTAAAACAAAAACTGGTTTGAACTATCAATCAATCGGTTCTTCAGGCGGTATCAAGCAGATCAATGCTAAGACAGTTGACTTTGGCGCGACTGATAACCCAGTTAAGTTTGAAGATCTTGAGAAAACTGGTCTTGTTCAGTTCCCAGCCATTATCGGTGGCGTAGTACCTATTTTGAACGTTGACGGTATCAAGCCAGGTCAGTTAAAAGTGACTGGCGATGTATTGGCTCAAATGTTCATGGGCACCATCGTTAACTGGAACGACAAAAAGATCGCTGATTTGAACCCAGGTGTTAAGTTGCCAAATGCAACAATCACTGTGGTTCATCGCGCAGACGGTTCAGGTACAACAGCAATCTTTACTGATTACTTAGCTAAAGTAAACGCTGGATGGAAGAGCACTGTGGGTGCTGGCGCTGCTGTTAAGTGGCCTGCTGCTTCTTCAATCGGTGGTAAGGGCAATGAAGGTGTTGCTGCTAACGTGAGCCGTGTGAAGAACTCAATTGGTTATGTTGAGTATGCTTACACCAAGAAGAACAACACACCGTACTTCAACTTAGTTAACCAAGCTGGTCAGACTGTTAAGCCAGATGACGAGTCATTTGCAGCTGCTGCAGCTGGTACAGACTGGTCTAAGGTTCCAGGTATGGGCACATTCATTACAAACGCTCCAGGTGCTAAGTCATGGCCAATCACTGGTGCATCATTCATCTTGATGTACAAGCAGCCAGGCAACAAAGCTAGTTCTGCAGAAGTGTTGAAGTTCTTTGACTTTGCTTTCAAAGAAGGTAAGAAGATGGCTGCTGACTTGGACTATGTTCCAATGCCTGACGCTACAACAGACTTTATCCGTAAGAACGTTTGGACTCAGATCAATACCAAGTAATTGTTTGTAAATTTACTCGATATTAATTGAGTAATTGTTGAAAAAGTTAAAGCCCGATGTCGGGCTTTAACTTCTAATTTAGGAATCATATGAATACCAGTCAGTCTTCTGACATGTTGACGTCTCAGGCAAAGAAGGTTCTGAAGATACAAAAAATTCAGGATTTTATTTTCCACAAGTCAACATTATTTTTTGCCCTCACAGTGCTCTTCGCACTGATTGGCATCATCATTTCTTTGATTGTGAATGCTTGGCCAGCCCTCAGTGAGTTTGGCCCAGGATTTTTCTTCACAATTGAATGGGACATCATCAACGGTAAATTTGGTGGTCTTATTGCAGTATTCGGTACAGTTGTTACCGCTCTGATCGCTTTATTGATTGCAGTACCCCTGAGCTTTGGTATTGCCGTCTTTTTGACTGAGACGTGCCCAGTTCCTCTCCGTCGCCCATTGGGGACTGCGGTAGAACTCTTAGCAGCTGTGCCATCGATCATTTACGGTATGTTCGGCTTATTTATTTTTGCACCCTTGTTTGCTGAGTATGTGCAGCCAGCATTGGCCGGTTCTTTGGGTCAAATCCCCATCATTGAATATTTATTCGCAGGCGCTTTCAATGGCATCGGCGTTCTTTGTGCCGGCTTGATTCTAGCCATGATGGTTTTGCCATTTATTGCCTCAGTGATGCGCGATGTTTTTGAAATTGTTCCACCGATATTAAAAGAATCTGCCTATGGTATTGGTTGTACAACTTGGGAAGTGGTGAACAAGATTGTTCTTCCATACACTAAAACAGGTGTGATCGGCGGCATCATGTTGGGCCTTGGACGCGCTTTGGGTGAAACCATGGCTGTGACATTCGTGATTGGTAATGCACACAAACTAAGCGCATCTTTATTCTCGCCAGGTAACTCAATTGCCTCTACATTGGCCAATGAGTTTGGTGAAGCAGAGCCAGGTTTACATTACGCCTCCTTATTTGCCTTGGGCCTTGCATTATTTGCGATCACATTTGTGGTTCTAGCAATTGCTAAGGTCATGTTGGCGCGTATGGAAGCAGGACAGGGTAAAAAGACATGATGAATAATGTTAATCAAGAGC
>JBFZCN010000196.1:0-8579 GCA_041307985.1 Burkholderiales bacterium | reverse complement strand
AAAGGCGCAGATAAGAAATCTTTCGTATCTGTTCTTCCGGCAGCTTAATTAGCCTTAACTGAGATAACGAAGAACATTCAGAACTCAGCATAAGGCCTCGCCAAATAGCGAGGCCTTTTTTTATTGGATCTTATGAAATTTATCGACGAAGCCCGTATTGAAGTAGTTGCAGGCCATGGCGGCTCTGGAAGCGCTTCGATGCGTCGCGAAAAATTTATTGAATTTGGTGGACCAGATGGCGGCGATGGCGGTCGAGGCGGAAGCGTTTACGCGATCGCTGATCGAAACATCAATACCCTGGTGGATTATCGTTTTGCCAAAAAACATTTAGCGCAAAATGGTGAGCCAGGTAGAGGCGCGGATTGTTATGGTCGCGCGGGTGAAGACATTGAATTGCGCATGCCAGTGGGCACCATCATTCATGAAATGGATACCAATGAAATCATTGCTGACTTGACCTATCACGGTCAGCGTTTGTGTTTGGCCAAAGGTGGCGCTGGTGGTTGGGGAAATTTACATTTCAAGAGCAGTACCAATCGTGCGCCAAGACAAAAGACCAGTGGCTTGCCTGGAGAAGAACACAAACTCAGATTAGAACTGAAGGTGTTGGCTGATGTTGGCTTGTTGGGCATGCCTAACGCGGGTAAGTCAACATTGATCACGGCGGTCTCTAACGCACGACCTAAGATTGCAGACTATCCCTTCACAACCTTGCATCCTAATTTAGGTGTGGTGCGAGTCGGTGCTGAACGAAGCTTCGTGATTGCTGATATTCCAGGATTGATTGAAGGTGCAGCAGAAGGTGCTGGCCTGGGACACCGTTTTTTACGACATTTACAGCGCACCAATTTGTTGTTGCATTTGGTCGATATGGCTCCGTTTGATGACAATGTTGATATTGTTGGAGAAGCCAAAGCGATTGTGAATGAGCTGAAAAAATACGATGAGTCTTTGTATGACAAACCTCGTTGGTTGGTGTTGAACAAGGTTGACATGATTCCTACTGAGGAGCGTGCTGCCAAAATCAAGGCCTTCGTCAAGGCTTATGGTTGGAAAGGCCCCGTCTTTGAAATTTCAGCTTTGACCGGAGAAGGCTGCCAACAACTTTGTTATGCCATTCAGACGGATTTGGATGCTAAAAAAGCCCAGCGAGATGAGGCTGAAGAACACGAGGTTGATCCACGTTTTCAGAACAAAGATTTGGATGACGAAGAAATTAATGATTAAAAGTGAATGATTAATAAGTTAACAATTAAAAAATATATGTATTCAAGGAGTGCTTGGTGAGCAAAGCAATACAAGATGCCCAGTGCATCGTGATCAAAGTGGGTTCAACACTGGTGACCAATCGTGGTCAAGGGCTTGATCATGCAGCGATTGGTCGCTGGGCTGCTCAAATGGCTGAGTTGCGCTCGATGGGCAAGCAAGTGGTGATGGTCAGTTCGGGTGCGATTGCCGAAGGCATGCAACGCTTGAATTGGACCAAGCGTCCCACTGATATCCATGAATTACAGGCTGCTGCTGCTGTTGGTCAAATGGGCTTGGTGCAAGTATATGAAACTTGTTTTGCTCAATATGGCATTAGAACAGCACAAGTGTTGCTCACCAATGCTGACTTGGCAGATGAGCAAAGAAATCAAAATGCACGCATGACTTTATTGACCCTTCTAAAGCATGGCGTGGTACCTATCATCAATGAAAACGACACGGTGGTCACAGATGAAATCAAATTTGGTGACAACGATACTTTAGGCGCTTTGGTGACCAATTTGATTGAAGCGGATGCTTTGATTATTTTGACCGATCAAGGCGGCTTATTCAGTGCTGATCCACGCAATGATTCAAGCGCGCATTTAATACAAGAGGCGCAAGCCGGTGATCATGCTTTGGAGAAAATGGCCGGTGGATCTGGAAGTGATATTGGCAAAGGTGGCATGCTCACAAAAGTACTGGCGGCAAAAATTGCTGCCCAGTCGGGTGCTGATACTGTGATTGCCTCTGGTCTTGAAGAGAATGTGTTGGTTCGTCTAGCCAAAGGCGAGTCGATCGGTTCTCAGCTCACAGCAAAGAAGTGATACAACTTAAAAAAATCTAAAGATCAGGGTTTTAGCAAAGGAATGATTTCTTTTGCGCTTCTGCGTGGAATCGCATTGTCACAAAAGGCGTCTCTGACCAAAGCTGCATGATAGGAGTTGTAACCAGTGTTGCGGATGACTTGCCAGCGACTACTGGAAGTTTTATGCCATTTGCCATCAGATTGCATGGTGCCATAGAGGCGCCACTCATACTTTTCGCAACGAATTCCTTCATAGCTGACTTGTTGGGCGCCGCTGGGTGTTGTGATGACAACAACATAGCGAATCACCTCATCTTTACCAAATGCAATCGATGGAGCATCTAAGGCAAATTTCAGTTGAGTGATGGCTGAAACATAAAAAGGCTTGAGGTCTTTAGATGGAGGCGCTGTCGGAATATTGACTTCAGTCTCTTCCCAAAAGCGCGGGGCATCTGGATCATTTGCATCTGCAGGATCCGCAGTTCGGTACTGAGCGTGAGCTGTGATGCTCATCATCACTGATAAGCTCAAAAGAATTTTAAAAATATTCTTAAAGATTGAATGTTGGCTCAAGAGGGCTCCGAATCTTGTTTGTGATCATGCAATGTTGATTTATAAAGATCCAAAGGTGAACCCCAGGGCATCATCATCATGCGAGGTCCCCGTGAGATATACCTGGCCAACTCTGATAAGGCTAATTCATATACTTCGCGCTTGAAATCAATCACCACATCCAAGGGAATCCAATAAGGACTCCAGCGCCAGGCATCAAATTCTGGGTGGTCTGTGGCGCGCAAACACACATCGCTATCGCGCCCCACCATGCGCAACAAGAACCAAATTTGCTTTTGGCCACGGTAGGCTTGACGCGTTGAACGACGGGCAGGATTGGCTGCCGATGGACGGCGCAAGAACTCCTGCGGCACGTCATAACGTAGCCATTCACGGGTTCGTCCAATAATTTGGACATGTTGCGGCTCTAGACCGATCTCCTCATGCAACTCGCGATACATTGCCTGCTCTGGGTTTTCACCGTGTTGGATACCACCTTGCGGGAACTGCCAAGAGTGCTGGCCAACACGTTTCCCCCAAAATACTTCGTTGCGTTGATTGAGTAGAACGATGCCGACGTTGGGTCTGTACCCTTCTCTGTCGAGCATATTCGTGCCTTAATCCTTTAATCCTTTAAAATCAATAAATTGATTATAGCTATATAACCATACCATTATTTTATAAAGTGAACCATGAAAGCCAGCCAATTTTTTATCCGTACCTTAAAAGAAGCCCCAGCCGATGCGGAGATCGTTTCCCATAAGCTCATGATGCGTGCTGGCTTGATTCGAAAGCTGGGCGCTGGCATCTATAACTATATGCCCATGGGTCTTAAGGTTATTCGTAAAGTCGAGGGCATCATCCGTGAAGAGATGGATAAGGCTGGAGCCATTGAGCTTTTGATGCCAGTGGTTCAGCCAGCTGAACTATGGCAAGAAACAGGTCGTTGGGAGAAGATGGGCCCGGAGTTATTGCGCATCAAAGATCGTCATGATCGCGACTTTTTGATTCAGCCAACCTCTGAGGAAGTGGTGACTGACATTGCTCGTCATGAAATCAAGAGTTACAAGCAATTACCTGTTAATTTTTATCAAATACAAACAAAATTCAGAGATGAGCGTCGTCCACGCTTTGGCATCATGCGCGGTCGTGAGTTCAGCATGAAAGACGCTTATTCTTTTGACCGAGATGTCGAAGGCATGAAAGTGTCTTACGCCAAAATGTTTGACGCCTACACTCGGATCTTCCAGCGCTTAGGTCTTAACTTCAGGGCCGTTAATGCAGATAACGGTGCTATTGGGGGAACAGGCAGCCAAGAGTTCCACGTGATTGCTGATACGGGAGAGGATGCCATTGCATACTGTCCAAGTTCTGACTATGCAGCAAATATTGAAACCGCTGAAGCGCTTTCAATGATCGCAAAGAGAGGTGCAGCCTCTCAAGCCATGGCCTTAACACCGACACCCGGTCAGGTGAAGTGCGAAGAGGTGGCGCAATTTTTGAAGTGTTCGATTGAGAAAACAGTCAAATCAATTGTCTTGGCGGCTGATCAAGAAGGCGGCGCAAAATTATTTTTATTGTTGATCCGTGGTGATCATGAGTTAAATGAAATCAAAGCAAGCAAAGTACCAGGCTTAACAGACTTCCGTTTTGCAACAGAAGCAGAAATCATTGAGTATTTTGGTACTCCCCCTGGTTATTTGGGTCCAGTGAAAACGAACAAGCCTTTGACGATTGTGGCCGATAGAACGGTTGCCAATATGAGTGATTTCATTTGCGGCGCTAATCAAGAAGGTCATCATTTAACAGGTATTAATTGGGGGCGTGATTTGCCTGAACCAATCGTCGCTGATTTGCGCAATGTGATTGCGGGTGATGCATCACCGGATGGCAAGGGTGTTCTAGAAATTTGTCGTGGTATTGAAGTGGGCCATGTGTTTCAGTTGGGCACTCGTTATTCAGAGTCAATGAATGCTGTTTATTTGGATGAAAAAGGCCAGTCTCAAGCAATGGTGATGGGTTGTTATGGCATTGGTGTGACTCGCTTATTGGGCGCTGCGATTGAACAACGATTTGATGATCGCGGCATCATTTGGCCAGTATCGATTGCACCGTTCCAAGTGGTTTTATGCCCAATGGGCTATGACCGCTCTGACATGGTTCGTGAAGCTTCTGACAAACTCTACCAAGACTTAATGTCTGCAGGAATCGAGGTGATTTTGGATGATCGCGGCGAACGTCCTGGTGCGATGTTTGCAGATTGGGAGTTGATCGGCGTGCCATACCGTGTGGTGATTGGTGAGCGTGGTTTGAAGGAAGGTCAATTGGAGTTCCAAGCTCGCACTGATGCTGAGGCATCAGCAATACCAGTGGGTGATGTGGCTTCGAAAGTGACTGATTTAGTGAAAGCTCAATTGGCGTCTTGAGCACTTAATTTGAACTACAAGTAGGTTCAAAGTAATAGTAAAGTAATAGCAAAGTAATTTCTGCACCAGGTACAAAAAAGCCAGATCAGTGATCTGGCTTTTTATTTGTATCGTGAGTTTTAATCGATGAATGCTTTTAAATGTTAACGCATCATCGTTTGAACATATTTCCCATGCCTTTGCCTGCCATGCCGCCCAGCATCTTGGCCATCTTGCCGCCTTTGAATTGTTTCATCATCGATTGCATTTGTTCAAATTGAGCCAAGACACGATTCACTTCTTGGACTTGCACACCTGCACCGGCAGCAATGCGACGCTTTCTGCTTGCTTTAAGAAGTTCAGGCTTTCGTCTTTCTTGTGGTGTCATGCTGTCGATGATGCCTTGTGTGCGGATAACTTGTTTATCCGCAGCACTCATGTCTTGTTTGGCGGCTGCTTGCGCAAACTTTGCGGGTAATTTGTCAATCATGCTACCCAAACCACCCATTTGGCGCATTTGACTGATTTGCATACGGAAATCATTTAAATCAAAGCCACCCTTTTTAACTTTGTCAGCTAACTTTTGTGCTTGGTCGAAATCAACATTCTTTTGCGCTTGTTCAACCAATGCCAGAATGTCGCCCATGCCCAAAATGCGGCTGGCCATGCGGTCAGCATCAAATGGTTCAAGTCCATCCAGCTTTTCAGCCACACCCGCAAACTTGATTGGCACACCGGTGATGTGTTGAACTGAGAGTGCCGCACCGCCGCGTGCATCACCATCTAACTTGGTCAGAATCACACCCGTTAGTGGCAGTGCTTCATTGAATGCTTTGGCTGTGTTGACAGCATCTTGACCCAACATCGCATCGACCACAAACAGTGTTTCGATTGGGTCCAAGGTTTGATGCAAGGAGCTGATTTCTTGCATCATCATTTCATCAATGCCCAAGCGACCAGCGGTATCCACAATCAATACATCGTGATAGTGGCGTTTTGCCCAGTCCAAAGCGTCGCGCGCAATGTCTTTGGGTTTTTGGTTTTCATCGCTAGGAAAGAAATCTGCGCCAGCTTGCTCGCTGACCATTTGTAATTGTTTGATGGCGGCTGGACGGTAAACGTCGCAAGACACGGTCAACACTTTTTTCTTTTGTGTGTCTTTTAGCCATTTGGCCAATTTGCCAACTGAAGTTGTTTTACCTGCACCCTGAAGACCTGCCATAAAAATAACGGCCGGTGGTTGAGCAGCCAAGTTGAGTCGACCGGCGCTTGGATTGCCCATGATGGCGGTGAGTTCTTTTTGAACAACACCCACCAATGCTTGACCAGGGCTTAAACTGTCAAGAACTTCAACGCCAAGAGCTTTTTGTTTGATGTTATTGATGAGCTCTTTGACAACGGGAAGTGCAACGTCAGCCTCTAATAGGGCTAAGCGTACCTCGCGAAGCATTTCGGCGGTATTTTCTTCGGTCAGTCTGGCCTGACCTCGCATGGTTTTAACCACACGACTTAAACGATCTGTTAGATTTTGAAACATATGAGCATTAAACTGTAGGTATGAACATTTTAGGTCACCCCAGCTTCGCATGGATACCCAGCGCTTTATATTTCTTGTTTTTTTTACGAGAAATCAGGGTTTACTCGCAAAATTCTGAAAAGAATCAAGACTCTCCAATGGTCTCGAGTCTTTCTCAATGGCTTTTATTGCCCATCATAGTTCTGCATGGCGTCACTTTGCATGAGTCTATCTTTACTCAGCAAGGCTTTATTTTTGGTTTTGCTCAGGCTTTATCAACCATGGCTTGGATAGGAGTCACATTTTTTTGGTTTGAGAGTTGGTATTTACCGATCAAGGGATTGAGAGCCATCATTTTGCTGGCGGCCTGTGTCACAGCGATTTTGCCCCTCATTTTTTCTGGATCAGTGCTCTCAGCCCGCTCCATTGACGACCCATGGTT
This sequence comes from Burkholderiales bacterium, assembly GCA_041307985.1. Lineage (GTDB taxonomy): Bacteria > Pseudomonadota > Gammaproteobacteria > Burkholderiales > Burkholderiaceae > Polynucleobacter. The sequence continues at coordinate 1,608 of JBFZCN010000196.1, read as the reverse complement.
CAGAGCCCATTTCATCGTGGCGAATGTGGCCTATGGTTTATTAAGTCTCGCCGCGCTTCATGCGATTTTGATGCATTGGCAAGATCGCCATTTGCACATGCCAACTCATGACAAGGCCAATAGTTTTTTTGCTAAGTGGGGCAATCGTTTGCCGCCATTGATGAGCATGGAAAATATTCTTTTTAGAATCATCATGGTTGGGTTTGCTTTACTAACGTTGACTGTTTTCTCTGGGTTATTTTTCAGCCAAGCATTATTTGGTCGCGCCTTATTTTGGGATCACAAAACAATTTTTGGATTCTTATCTTGGGTGATGTTTGCCGGATTGTTGATTGCACGTTGGCGTGTTGGTTTGAGAGGCTTAACAGCCGTTCGTTGGGTACTGGGATCTTTTGGAGTTTTATTGATGGCCTATGTGGGTAGTCGTTTTGTTCTAGAGGTCTTAATCCAACGATGAAATGGTTACTCTTCACCTTGATCCTCACGGGTTTGATCATTTGGTGGCGTTATGCGCAAATCTCCCAAAACAATCGATCGAGTGCCAAGCCAAAAGCAAAGGCAGCGCCCAAGACCTCATCTTCTGCTAAATCAGTTGAACCCAAAAATATGGAGCAGTGCCCTCATTGTGGTTTGAGGTTTCCGCAAGGTGAAGGAGTCGGAGCCTATTGCTCTCGCGAGCATCGCTCCAGCATTGATCCCAAAGGTTGGTGGGGTGAGGCGGAGTGGATCAAATCACCGAACTATGACTCAAGACCTGAAGGCCTTCCGGTTGAATTGGTGTTGATGCACCACATCAGTTTGCCGCCCGGTCAATTTGGCGGAAATCACATTGCTGAATTCTTTCAAAACAAATTAGATCCGAAAGCACATCCTTATTTCGCGGAAATTGCCGATCGACAAGTGTCGAGTCATTTTTTAATTCGGCGTGATGGTCATGTTCAGCAGTTTGTATCAACCTTGCACCGCGCTTGGCATGCGGGCGTCTCTGATTATTTTGGGCGCGAACGCTGCAATGACTTTTCAATTGGTATTGAATTAGAGGGCAGCGATGATGTGCCTTTTGGCCCAGCTCAGTACATCGCACTCAAAGAATTGGTCGCCGCTTTACAAAAATTTCATCCAATTTCTGCGTATGCAGGTCACAGTGATGTGGCCCCTGGTCGAAAAACTGATCCAGGCATTCACTTTGAGTGGCAGAGATTTGCTCAGGATGCCAATATTCCAGCCAGACAACTTCCTTACGGGCTTGAAAAAAGAAATTAGTTCTTTCCAAATAACTCTTGCCACATTGGGTTAGTAAGCGCTAACAACCTGAATTTTTATTCTTAAAGGCCCTCAAACGGCGCCAAAAAATCAACAAAAAGAGGCTCTGATTAGGGATTTCGATAGGTATTTTTCATTGAAAATATTTATCAAAATAATTATAAATACCCTATACTTAGTACCGTTGTCGCAGAAAAAACACTAAATGTAGTGTTCTTTGCAGCGAATAGCCGTTGAAAAAAATCAAAAAATAGACTTTTTGCCGAATTAACACATACATATAGATAAATAAAGGGAGTTCGAATGACCTACGTAGACCCACAAGTTACTGGCCAAACATCCAAT